>JBEIPT010000410.1:0-3461 GCA_040376895.1 Lysobacteraceae bacterium
AGCAGCGTCTGCATCGAGCAAGCGTAGAAGGGGTCAGGTGGATCATGCCCCCCCAGCCCTCGTGTTTGCCCAAGTGCCGTGAGAGCCATGTGCAATCTGTTTCTCGCGTTGGTCAACCGAACACGCACTCGGTTCGATGCGAGCGCCTCTTCCTTGGTCGGAAATTCGTCCAGGCTGGCATCGATCTCGTTGATCGAATTTTCGTACTCGGCCCAACTCAGCTCGACGTCCTGCTTGAAGTTCCTGAAGTGCACCAGTTCGTGCGCATGAATTTCTCGCCAGGTGTCCCACTTGGGGACCCCGACGCGATTCCAGTGCTGAGCCACCAGGCTCGCGATATCCGGATTGTTCGAGGGATGATAGGCCGAGCCGGAGTAGTAGTGCGTCGATGCGGCTCTGCGCAGTTGCAGTTCCGCAGAGTTGTAGTAATCACACTGAATGGAGCCAGCACCTGGCGCATTCAGTGCCAGCTCGATTGCGTTGAACTCGCGCCAACCGGAGGGTGATTGCCGGAGAATCACGGTCTTCATTTCTGCCTTCTTGACTTTGAAGCGCCATACGCCTTCTGGCGTGCAGTACGCATCAAGTTCGACATCCCAATCGGCGGGTGGGGTTTGATTGAAGTACCCATGAAATTTCGCTTTGTCGGTCATGGGTTCAGATTGGACCCTCGGCGCCGGAAACGTAAAACCGGTCACGGCCTCAGGCGGGGTGGTCGGATGCGTCGAAGGAGACGGCACGCACCGACCACTGCCATTGCAGCGGTTGCAGGCGTTCGAACCACACTTCTTGCCCACTTTGGTCAGGTCTGGCCGGCATGACGGGCATTGTTGCCCGGCTTGTGCTTGCGTTACCTGGCACAGTGGGCAAGCACTGCAGGTACCACCGCCTCGACACGTTGGCGGCGGGTTTTCACCGCAGTTGGGGGGTGTCGGCGGCGGGCCACCGCCCCACCCTGCCTTGGTGATGCCCGAGCCCTTGTCGCTGATCACGACAGCGCCCGTTTCATCAACGGTTCCGCGACCCATCGGCACGAACGTCGCCAGATCATGATCCCATTGCACGATCGGAAGTGTTTCTCCCGGCTTCAATCCGGCACTGTTCGGAATGCGCACTTCGATCGGTGGATCAAAACGAGTTCCGGTCGGCTGGATCGTCCAGGCAATCGCCCCGAACGTAGCGAAGCCGCCTGGCGGAACCATCGGCAAACGATCTCCATGAACCGGCGTTACGACCACAGGTCCGGTACGCGAACCATCCGGAAAGGTCACGCTATTGGCCTTCACGATCATCGCGAATCCGTCGATGCCGGGTACCGTCAGCGTAACGTCCTCTTCGCCACCGACCATCGCTGCCGCGGAAAGATTGATCGGCGGCAAATAGATTGGATGGGGCAACTGGTTCTCTTGACCTGCAACCACGGCTGCCTCGAAATGCAAACCCGGGTACTGCAGCACCTGATTGCCGCGTGTCGCCGTGACAGCTGTGCCATCGATGTGCAGATCGATCTTTCCGACCGGGACCTGCGCTTCGAAACGGAACTTCCCACTGGCATCCGTCGTGGTCGACAAGGCTGTGCGACTGACAGACACCTGGACTCCGGCAAGTGGCACCCCGGCATGATCCAGCACGATTCCCGAAAAACTGGTCGGCGCATTCGTCACCGGCAATACCATGAGCAAGAAATCCGCTGCGCCGAACAGTCCCGTATCAGTGACCAATTGCGCACGGACATGAACGGTGCCCGCGTCAACACCTGCCGTCGGCCGAACACTTGCCACACCGTTCTTGTCGGTCCGCACCGTCAAACTCTGGCCGTTGTCGCCGATGGTCCCACCTGCCGGCGCATAGGGGAATCGTGCGTCTCCGTTCTCGATCAGGAATCGAACTGGCACGTCGACAATGGGATTACGTTCCTCATCGATGACGATCGCCGCGAGTGCATCGACTGGTTCGGCACCGGCCTGCACATACTGGTTGCCGCTGGCGCCATGGACGAGCACCCATGCCGCGGGACCTCGTTCAGCTTGAGCCATGAACACGATGTCTTCCGGACTTCCATCGAATCGAGCGCGCACAGCGTGGGCGAACACACCAGCTTCATTGCCGACAGTGAACCAGACACTCGCCTGCCCTTCCGCATCGGTGCGAATCTCGATATGCCGCGGCAAGAGTTGACCGTCACCGATTGGATCCGGATTCGACTGCAGCGACAGGAATCCGGATCCGCGCACCACATCGAATCGGACGGTCGCGTTTACCAGCGGCGTTCCGGACGCATCCAGAGCTACGATCGTCAAGGGTTGCGGCAATATTGTATTCAAGCGCCCAAGTTGACCATCCCCCGACGCCACCGTAAGCCGATTCGTGCCGACGCCAATGCGAGTCACCGATACGGTCTGGCGCCGTTCATTGCCATGCAGATCCCGCGCGGTCACTTCAAGACGATTGACCCCAAGTTCGAGCGGCACTGCGGATGCGCGGAAGTAGCGGTTCCCGACCAGTGCATCGATGCTCGCACCGTTGGTGGTGTTCACCACACGAACGGCCGGCTCAACGGCACCGAGTTGGGCCTCGACAGCATCGTTCGCAATGCCGCGGACATCGATTCGTGCACCGGAAGTGACAGTTTCCGAGGATGGAGATTCCACGGTCAGCAATGGCGCGGTCTGGTCGACATAGACCGTTCGTTGCGACACACCGGTCCGCCCGAATTCATCGGTCGCCACCACCGACAACAGATTCGTGCCTTCATGCAGGAAGAACACGGGAAACTCGAACGTCAGGCCATCAGTGCCTACCTGCGCCTGTTGCTGGTTGATCTGTACCGACGAGACCGGACGGGACAATCTGCCACGGATGGCGACGGGGCGAGCCACCGAACCGGTCAGATTGGCGGCCCCTCCCGGCACGATCGTCCCTTCGGCGGCAGCCTGCATCCCGAAACTCGCGAAGTCTGCCGGAGCATCGATGAACACCACGGGTGGTGCATCATGAGTGACAGTCGTATCGATCTGCCGCTCCGTCCCGTCGTCGAACACAACCGTTGCAGAAAGAGTGTTCGCTCCCGGTTCAAGGCGCGTCGGAATACGGAACTCGCGCGGACGATCAGCATAAGACACCGGTGTCCAGGTCTCCCCGTTTGCGTGACGTACAAAATCGGCCTGCGCCAGGTTGCTGTCGGCGACGATGCGCCACGCCACTTCGCTGTCGCGCACGCTGGCGCCGGCAGCAGGTGAGACAGATGACACTGAGTAGACAGCTGCCTCGGGAACGCGGAAGGTTCCGACCGCTTCGGTTCGTGCGCCAGCATCGTTTTCGACGATCACCGTGATGGCGTGGTCGCCCGCCGCAAGTGCATCAGGCACCTGAACACTCAATGCGCCCGTTCGAGGATTGTCCATGACGATCGTCGGATTGCCCAAGGGGGATCCATCGAGCAAGACTGAGATCGACGCGAC
>JBEIPT010000010.1:0-22446 GCA_040376895.1 Lysobacteraceae bacterium
CTCGGTCGGTTCGATCATTAGCGTGCCGGGCACCGGGAAACTCATCGTCGGCGCATGGAACCCATAGTCGACGAGGCGCTTGGCGATGTCATCGACGCTCACGCCGCAGCGATCCTTCAGCGGGCGCGGATCGATGATGCATTCGTGCGCCACGCGACCGTTGTGGTTCTTGTAGAGCACCGGGAAATGTTCATCGAGGCGCTTGGCGATGTAGTTGGCGTTGAGGATCGCCACCTTCGTCGCTTCGGTCAGGCCTTCGGCACCCATCATCAGGATGTACGCATAGGAGATCGGCAGGATCGACGAAGAGCCATAGGGCGCCGCCGACACCGGACCGACCGGCGCTTTGCCGCTGTCCAGTTCCGGATGACCAGGCAGGAACGGCGCGAGGTGCGCACGCACGCCGATCGGACCCATACCAGGACCACCACCGCCGTGCGGAATGCAGAATGTCTTGTGCAGATTGAGATGCGAGACATCGGCACCGAACTCACCGGGGCGCGACAGACCCACTTGAGCATTCATGTTCGCGCCATCCAGATATACCTGCCCACCATGCTGGTGCACGATGTCGCAGATTTCGCGGATGCGTTCTTCGAACACACCATGCGTGGACGGATACGTGACCATCAGCGCCGCCAGACTTGCGGAGTGCTTCTCGGCCTTCGCGCGCAGATCATCGACATCGACGTTGCCGTCGGCATCACAATTCACGACCACGACATCCATGCCGACCATTTGTGCCGAGGCTGGATTCGTGCCGTGGGCACTGGACGGAATCAGGCAGACCTTGCGGTGCCCTTCATTGCGACTGATGTGATATGCACGGATCGCAAGCAGCCCGGCGTACTCACCTTGCGCACCGGAGTTCGGTTGCAGGCTGACCGCGTCGTAACCGGTGATTTCGCACAACCAGGCCTTCAGGTCTTCGAACATCTCGAGGTAACCATGCACCTGCTCGGCCGGCGCGAATGGATGCAAAGCACCGAACTCGGGCCAGGTCACCGGAATCATCTCGGCGGTGGCGTTGAGTTTCATCGTGCACGAACCCAGCGGGATCATCGCGCGGTCCAGCGCCAGATCACGATCGGCAAGCTTGCGCATGTAGCGCAACAATTCGGTTTCCGAGCGATATCGGCTGAACACCGGATGGCGCAGACAGGACCCAACGCGGATCAACGCAGCCGGCAAATGCGTGACAGCGAGCTCGGCCACGGTGTCGTACTTCATCTCGGCACCGAATGCGCGCCAGACCAGCTCGACGATCTGCTCGGTCGTGGTCTCGTCGAGACTGATGCCGAGCAGGCCACCATCGAGCGCACGCAGATTGATGCGGCCAGCGAGCGCATGTTCGATGATCGCGGACTGCTGGGTGCCGGCACGAACCGTGACGGTGTCGAAGAAATGTTCGTGCGCCAACTCGAAGCCCATCTTCTTCAGACCGGCGGCGAGTACGGCAGTGCGTGCGTGCACGTCGTGCGCAATGGCACTGAGGCCTTCAGGCCCGTGATATACGGCATACATCGAGGCGATGACGGCGAGCAGCACCTGCGCCGTGCAGATGTTCGAGGTCGCCTTTTCACGACGGATGTGTTGCTCTCTCGTCTGCAGGCTCAACCGGAATGCCTGTTCACCGCGTGAATCGACCGACACGCCGATCAGACGACCCGGGATCGAACGTTTGTGGGCATCCTTGACGGCCATGTACGCCGCATGCGGACCACCAAAGCCCATCGGTACGCCGAACCGCTGTGTCGAGCCGATCGCCATGTCGGCGCCGAGATCACCCGGTGGCGTCAGCACGGTCAGCGCCAATGGATCAGCGGCCATGATGGCCAACGCACCGGCAGCACGAATGCGACTGATCAGTTCGCGATCGTCGCGGATCCCGCCTTGAGTACCGGGATACTGCAGCAGCACGCCGAAGACGCCCACTGGATCCAGATCCTGATGCGGGTTGCCGACCACCACTTCCCAACCGAGCGGCTCGGCGCGCGTGCGCACCACCGCAATCGTCTGCGGATGACATTCGGCGTCCACGAAGAACGTTTTCGACTTCGACTTGGACACGCGTTCTGCCACCGCCATGGCTTCCGCCGCGGCAGTCCCTTCATCAAGCAACGAGGCATTCGCCACATCGAGTCCGGTGAGTTCGCAGATCATGGTCTGGAAGTTCAGGAGGGCTTCGAGACGGCCCTGGCTGATTTCCGGCTGATAAGGCGTGTAAGCCGTGTACCAGGCCGGATTTTCGAGAATGTTGCGCTGGATGACCAGCGGCATGTGCGTGCCGTAGTAGCCCTGCCCGATCAGCGACGTGAACACCTGATTGCGGTTCGCCAGCTCGCGCATGCGAACCAGTGCTTCGGTTTCGCTGAGTGGCCGACCGATGCGCATCATCTTGTGCAGACGGATCGATTCCGGCACGGTTTCATCGATGAGCTGGTCGAGCGAGTCGACCCCGATCACGTTGAGCATCGCACGCACTTCGTGCGGCGCCGGGCCAATGTGACGGGCCGCAAAGTCGCGGGCAATATGGGGCGTGGGCAATTGGGTCAGGCTCATGTCGGCACCGGATCGGACAAGGTTGCGGGTCACCAGTGTCAGGCACTGGCGGCAAACCCCATCTGTCCTTGGCGCCTGAGAGCGTTATCCCGTCGGCGGAGTCGGCTTGCGCCGATTCACTTTCCAGATGTTGAACCCTGTGCGGACACAGGTGCCTGGCGGTCCTTTGGCCTGAGAGATTCCGGGGCGGTTGCTCCTTCGGCGCATGGGCACCTACGGTGCGACATGACTCTCCCGCAAGGCGCCGCTATGGTATCCCGCAAGTTTTGGGTGACGCAATCAACAGTTGGTGAGGACTGGCTCGTCAGGCTTCCGGCTCGGCCGGTCCGGCCGCAGCGGCAGTCGGCAACTCGATGCTGGCACCGAGTTCGTCCGGATCGACTTCACCGGGATTCAGCAATACCGCCACCATGTCCGGCGCCAAGGCTTGAACCTGCTCCGCCAACGCGCGGTCCACCAGCAGGTAACGGGCCTCCAGCTGCACGATTCCCAAGTCGCCGTTGTTGACGGCGGCCAACTGCGTTTCGGTGACATACAGGCGGCGGATCTTGCCCCGGTGTTCGAAATGGCGTGGCTGGTCGGCTTCGGCATCGTTCTGACCTTTGCCGTTGAGCAAAGCGGTGAGCTGCTCTTTGCGCTCGCGCTTCAGTCGCGCTTTCTCTTCCGTCGCTCGTTTGAGCGCCTCGGCTTCAGCCCTCTCGGCCTGTGCACGCAGCGCATAGGCTCGGGCCAGATCCATTTCTTCTGCAGTTCGCTCGCGCCGAGGCTGCCCGTGCTGACCCTGCTGGTTCGGCTGACTCTGATGCGGTTTACCCGCATTCGGCCTTGCCCCCGCGGCCACACCTTGGGCTGGACGTTGCCCGGCTTTCGGGTGCTGACCGGCATTGGGGCGCTGCCCGGATCCCGGTCGTGGGCCTGAATGATGCGGTTTGCCTTGCCCCGGCTTACCCGGAGCTGACGGCGGACGCGATCCACCCTGCGGTCGGCCTTGCGGTTGCGGACGAGCCGGCGGCTGCGGCTGCGGGGCCGGTTTCAGGCCAAGCTTCATCAATTGTTCGCGGATCGAGTCGGACATGGCAACCAGTTCAGGGACGGAGTGCTAGCGGGCAAGGATAACGCCTTGCGGGGGCAGTCTGGGCAAGCGCAATCAATAATGCGGGGGTGGCGCTTCATCACGAACGTCATGACCGAGCGCGACACGCAGCATCGCGACTTCGGCACGCAGGCTGCGCAGCTCCGTTTCGACATCGGTCATCTTGCGCGCGCCGACAGCAACCGTGGGATTCAAACTCCCCAAAACCTCATCCTGAAAGGCGAAACGACTTTCCAGATCGTCAAGGCGACGCGCCAATTCGGCGACTTGTTCGGACAGGGACGGCGTGGTCATCGTGCGGGACTCGTTTGGCAGATTGGGTCGGCGGACAAGACGCCGCCGCGGTCACAGAGGATATCCCGTCCCTGCAGGCGGATCGCCAGATCGATGAGATAGGGGCGATCGCGCTCGGCCAGACGACCAAGAATGGGTTGCGGATCAGTCGGCGTTGCGCGACCCATCAGCCGCCAGGTCAACACTGCCTCTCCGAGCACCCGCAAGACCCGTTTTTCGTTGCCGCCGTAGCGCCAACAATCACGCCAGGCCTGATCGGCATCGGCATCCAGATCACCGAGCTTGAGCAGGATACCGAGCCGCGCGGCATGAGCGTACGACCATCGCGGCCGCAGTTGGATCGCGCGCGTGATGGCCGACAAGGCCTGCTTCAACTCTGCACGCTGCTTGCCGAGTTCGCTGTGCCGGGTACTGAACAGGACATGCGCACGCGCCAGCAATTCATGACTTTCAGCATCCCAGCGATATCCCGCACCGAGATTGCGGCTATGGGTTTCGAGCCACGGCCAAGCCGCATCACCACAGCGATCACTGCCGATTTCGCACGACAGCAGCACCTGCTTGAAGCGCCGCACTTCCAATGCCTGGACGCCCATCCAGACGGCCAATCCCGCAACCACGAGCAGAACGGTCGCACCGACCCACCGCAACACTCGACGCCGACTCATAACAAGGTCAGTTGCGGAAAATGGAACGACGCAATCTGCGCCGGCGTCTGGAACACAAGCGCCTCGGCGACCTCTTCACCAACCAGCGCAGCGGCAGCGATACGCCCCGGCTCCAGCCAAGGCGGTCGGGTGCCGAGATCGCTGCCTTCGCTGGCGAGGACATGGACCGTACCCTGAACGAGCATCCGTTGGGCGGTGACTTGCGCAAACGGGCCACGACCACCGGCAAGTGAATCAGCACAAACCTGCACCAACGCACCTTGGTCGATCAATGCACGCAGGCGTTCGGGATGTTTCGCCAACTCATGGTTGTGCTCGGCGCCGGCAATCATCGGTCGCACACGCTGCCGGCGCATCCAGGCGACAGCCTGTTCGAACGCTTTCGGCAACCGGGTTTTCGGCACTTCGATCAACACCACACGATCACTGCCGAAATGGCCAAGCCAAGGCACTTCATCGCGCATGATGGCCTGCTGCAGACTGGCGTCGAAGCGGCAGGTGCCCGCGAGCGCAAGATCCAGAGCCAAGCCGCGCTCGGCCAAGTGCTGGCGCAGCAGAGCAAACGCGGATTCACATTGCGCGCGCCGATCCAGATACGCGTGGTCCTGATATCGCGGCGTGAGCACCACAAAGTCAGTGCCGTGCTGCTCGGCAGCGGTCGCCACCTGCACGGCATCACTCAACCGCGTCGGGCCATCGTCGATCAGCGGCAGCAACCGCGCCGACAGATCGACGAAACCGTGCTCACGCACGCTTGGTCTTGGACCTGGACTTGGATTTGGCGTTGGCATAGCCGTAGTCGGAGTAGTACGCGTCACCGTGGTAGTAGTACTTGCCATAAGCGTAGCCGGTACGCCGCGGGACAACCTGATTGACGACCGCTCCGATCAGGGGGGCATCGATTCGACGCAGCCGCTTGACGCCGCTCTTCGCGACCTGCCACTGCGTGGAATCGCTGCGCACGACATACACAACGCCGTGAACCAGCTTCGAAAGCACCAGCGCATCGGACACTGCACACGCCGGCGCACAGTCGATGATGACGTGGTCGAACGCGCGACTGAGTGCTTCCAGCGACTCCGCGAACTTGCGCGAGGACAGGATTTCGAGCGGGTTGGGCGGCGCGATGCCGGCCGGCATGACGTAAAGATTGGAACCTTCGATCTGCCGCATGCACTCGGAAATCTTGCGCTCACCGGTGATGTACTCGCTGAGACCGGGAGACTGACGCTGATCGGGCAGCCCCTTGTGGATCGACGGACGGCGCATGTCCGCGTCGATCAGCAAGACCTTCTTCATGTGGCTCAGCGCGGTCGCGAGATTCATCGACAAAGTGGTCTTGCCCTCACTGGGCACCGACGACGTGATCAGGATGCGCTTGTGCGTTTCGTCGACGGCCGACAAGAGGACGCCAGTTCGGATGGTCCGGATGGCCTCCGAGAACGACGACTGCGGATGTGCACCGAAGTAACTGATCGGCAACTCTCCTCCGTCTTCCAAAGACTTGAGTTTCGGCACCAGACCCAACACGGCCAGACCCAATCGTTTTTCGACGTCTTCGGCACCCTTGAGCGTGTTGTCCATGTGATCCAGGATCAACGCCAGCGCGATGCCGATAGCCAAACCGATCGGCAGTCCGATCATCGTGGCGCGACGTTTGTTCGGCCACACCTGCGCATTGGGAATCTGCGCGTTCTCGACAAGGCGTGCGTTCGCGGTCTGGACGCCACCACTGGCTGCCGTTTCCTTGAACCGGTTCTGGAACAGTTCGTACAACTGACGGTTGCTGTCGACTTCGCGCTCGAGCGACTTGAGTTCGTATTGTTTGCGATTCAGGCTCTGCAACTCGCCTTTTGCAGCGCCGAGTTCGCCCGACAGGGAGTTCTCGCGGCTCACGGCCGCGCGGTACTCACTCTCGACGGCATTGGCCGCGACTTTGAGTTGCCGCGCCAACTGCGCACGCGCGGCCTCGAGTTTGGTGTTCGCCTCGGCCATCTTCGGGTGACGCGCCCCATAACGCTGGGACAGCTCGCGCACTTCCGACTCAGCCGATGTCAGCGATTGTTTGTATTCCTGGACCAACGGCGAGACCAGCAGTGCCGGCACCTCGTCGAGACTCCGCGACGCGCGGACCTGATCATAGAGCGCCTGTTTGTCGACTCGGTCGCGACGTGCTTCAGCAAGCCGCTCACTGGCCAGACCAAGCTCAGTCGACGCCAGACTGTCGACACCCTGGACATCCAGAAGCCGCTCGCGATCACGGAATTCCTGCAGCGCCTTTTCGGAGCTTTCGAGCTTCTCGCGCAGGCCCTTCGTGCGTTCGTTCAACCACTGCGATGCCGTCTGGGTCATCTGCAATCGGCCTTCGAGCATTTCCTCGATGTAGGCCTGAGCATGAGCATTCGCCAGCGTCGCAGCAAACTCAGGATCGGGGCCGCGCATGCGCAGGCGAACCAACTGGCTGTTGCGGACCGGGAGGATGTTCAGCGAACCGACGACTGCGTTGATCGCGCCTTCCCGCTCGGCTTTCGGGTCGGGTTTTGCGACTGGTGCAGTAGCAGGCTCGGGCTCGCCACGACCGATCAGCTTGCGCCAATCGAAGCCGGGCTTCTGCGTCCCGGGTTTGGGCCGGAATGCCTCGACACCGAGTTTGTCGACGACTCGTTCGGCAATGGGCCGCGACCGCAGGATTTCGTATTGAGTCTGGTAGTACTCGCCGAAGTCCCAACCCTGGCTGCCGCGGTAGACCTCCTCGATCGATACGAATCGCGCTGCCTGACGTTCGATCAGCAAAGTCGCCGTGGCGTCATACAGAGGCACTTCCGACAGCGCACGCAAAGCTGCAATCACGCCGCCGACCACCATCAATGCCGCAATGCCCCACTTGTAGCGGAACAGGATGCGCAGGTAGTCCTGCAGGTTCGGTAACTCGCGTTGCTCTGGCCCTTCGAGCTCAAGCTCGTCCGGGCGCGGTGCACTATTCATGTCTGGGAAGCCAATCGATCTGGATGAGGGATGTTAGCAGGCTGGCGGTGGCGGCTTGTTCAACAACCAGTCAACGCAACACTAGGTGCTTGGCAGCACAAGGAGCAGTGTCGCATCGCGGCTGAAGCCGCTCCCACAGCCTGACACCGCCGCAAAAGGTGCGTCCCTCAGGCCATCAACCTGTAGGAGCTGCCACCAAGTTTCGCACTGGCCATAGCCCTCCCCGATGTTCGGGGAGGGCCGGGAGGGGTTTAGGCAAGCACTTTGTCCTTGTGCTTCGCTGCGCGAAGCACAACATCAGAAGAAGCTTTCTTCCACGGTGACGATGTCGCCGGGACCGACTTCTTCGTCAAGGTCGACGTCACGTTTTTTTGCGGCGCCTTCGGCGATCAGCGAAATGCGCTTGTCCGAGGCACGTTCGGTCAGCCCGCCTGCCAAGGACACTGCCTTGCGAACGGTCAGACCGGGCTGGAACGGGAAACTGCCGGGCGTCTTGACCTGCCCGTTGACGAACACTGGGCGGTATTCGGAAATGGTGACCGTCACTTTCGGATCGACGAGGTAATCGCCCGCCAGACCTTCCTGGATCTTCACTTCGAGCTGTTTCGGCGTGAGGCCGCTGGCCGGTAGGGCACCCAGAAACGGATACGAGAGCCTGCCGTTCTGCGGCAGCTTCACATTCACGGTGAGATCCGGCTCGCCAAAGACCTCGACCGACACGGTGTCACCCGGTCCGAGCTTGTAGTCGACATAAGCATTCGGCATCGGCGCGGCCGGAGGTTCGGCCAGCACCACGCCGCCCCAGAGGGCAGCAATACAAAACACCAGATACATCAAGCGCCAACGACTGAACATCGAACGAAACCCTTTCCCTGTTGACCGGGAAGTGTACGCTCTTACAACGAAGCCTCAAGAGAGAACAGCAGCGATTCACGCTGGTAGTTAAGCTCCGGTATATCTGAATTGCGGTCGTAGGACTTGAAGCCGGCGCCGAAACGCAGCCACGGCGAGAACTGATATTGGCCGGACACCCCGTAAAAACGGGTGTCGTCGCTGCGACCCTGGAAATCCGGGTACAAACCGAGCCCACGGTGTTCTTCGTCGGCGCTGCCTACGTCAAACTGCGTCGACCAGCGCTCCGACCACTGGTGCGACCAGCCAAGCGCGATGTCTTCACGCAGGATGAAGTCGCCGAAACCGTTGGTTTCGTCGGTTTCACGACCGGTGCTGAGCTCGATGACCGAATAGGTGCGCGGCTTGAAGGCCACGCCGGCGCGCCAGCTCGTGCCGCTGAAATCTTCGCGGGCCAGGCTGTCGAAGTCCTTGTCGACGCGACCAACCATGATCGTGCCGCTGGTTTTGGCCGTGGCGTCGAATTCCAGCCCGACATATTGATGCTGCTCGGTGTTATCGAGCGTGGCGTCGTCGTAGTTCGCCTCGATCTGGTCGATCCGCACCAAGGCCGAAGTCTTCGGCGCCAGTCGCCAGTAAAACGCGGCGCCGACCAAGGCGTCGTCACGGTCGCGGAAGCGGGTGTATTGGCGATTGTTCCGGTAGCTGACCTGCGTGGCCTTGGCTTCCAGTTCCAGACGGCCGCGCGCGCCCGGGGCGCCAAAGCGGTACTTGCCGCCGAAATTCGTCAGGTCGTATTCATCCGGATCCAGCGGCAACAGCGCCAGATTGCCTTCGCGCGCAGCGGTGCCGCGCGAATCGTGGCCACGGCGCCAACCGGCGTCGAGCGTGAAGGCATGGCGCACGACCGGGCTGTAAACCCACTCGCCTTGCAGACCGTAGTCCACATAGTCGTCCTGGCTCGAGCTGTCGTACCAACCGGCATCCATGGTTGCGGTTCCAGTGAAACGATTGCGTTCATCGCCACCCTGGAAGCGCACACCGGGCGAAAGCCGGGTGACGATGGAATCGATTTCGTTGTCGGCGGTCAGCGCGACGTTGCTGTCGTGGCCAACACTCAAGCCCACCGAGGGCATGACTCGCAGCGGCCCCATGTCAAAACCCTCACCGACCGCAAAGGCTGGCGAGGAACATAGGGAAATCAAGGACACGAGGGTTAGTCGCTTCATCGTAAGGCTGCCTGTAACACTTATTTGCCCGTAGTTTCAACTATTTCGGTGACATATCTCAAGTGATTCATAGCGCTTTTGTGCCGCCCGTCGGAAATTTTTTGAAACTTTCGGGTCTATTTTGACTGATCCCAAAGCAAAACGGGCGCCAAGGCGCCCGTTCTTGATGGTTCCGGCACCTGATCCGGTGCTCCGGTCAGGCAATCCGCGCGGCGTCCCAGCCACTGCCCTTGTTCAGCTCATTCATCGTCCGCAATGCGCGCATGACTTGGCGGTGGAGGCCTTGAACCTCGCCGTAAGGGGAATTCGCAGTGGCCCGATAGGCCGACACCAGCCAACGCCGAATGCCGGATTCCTTGATCTGCCAAAGCGGCGATCGGACTTTCGGGAACGCGACGGCAGCCTGAACCGCATAGTCAGCCACCTCTTCCGTCGTCGGCGTGGCGTGACTGGCTTCGGCACGCGTCAGTTCCGACATGGCGGTCAGCGCGATCTTGCGGCGCTCTTCGACCGACAAGGAGGCAATGGCCGAGTGAACCGCGTTGTACTGGCGCAGCAAAGCCAGATAACGCGCAAAGGCGGTTGTCCGGGTGATCATGCGTTGCGCAACATTCGTGCTCATGGCTTGCCCTTTGTTTCGTGATTGCGTCCCGGCGGGCGGTTCGCTGTGCCCGTAACTTGCCTGTAACCCGAATCGACAAGTGCGCATTCGGTCACAGGCTGACGCAAATCGTCCACCAGGTTCGGGATTTGCCAACCACAGCACGTCAGGAATGCCAAACGCGTCACGAAAGGGCAGACATTCTGATCAAGGCACCTGCCAAATTGAGACACCGCCGCGAAAGATGCGCCCCTCGGGTCAGCAACCTGCGAGAGCCGACGCGACGAAGTTCGGGACTGGCCGCAGTCCTCCCCGAGGTTCGGGGAGGACTGGGCGGGGTTCAGGCAAACACTTCGGTGCCGCGAACGTCAACCTGCGGACGATCGCGCCAGATCCTGTCCCATTCGCACCACGAGTTCAGGCGGCAGATCTTCCAGTGCCATACCCTTCGGCAACACCACGATGACGGTCGATCCGTAGTTGAACCGGGCCATTTCAGCGCCGCGCGCCAGCTGAATGCCCCGGCCACGGTAGTCGCGCACGATCACGCGATCGGCATAAGGCGGGATCTCGTCACCTGCCCAAACCGACGCCACCCCCGAAACCAGCAATGCGCCCACCATGACCACGGCCATCGGGCCAAAATCGGTATCGAAACGGCAGACCAGTCGCTCGTTGCGCGCAAACAGCGACGGCACGGTGTTGACCGCCGATGGCGACACACTGAACAAGCGCCCGGGTACATGACGCGTTTCCACCAAGGTGCCGGCGGCGGGCATGTGGGCGCGGTGGTAGTCCTTCGGCGACAGATAGATCGTGGCAAACACACCACCCTCGAACTGCTGCGCCCATTCGGCGTCCGCAAGAAGTTCGGCCAGCGAGTAGTCGCGCCCTTTCGCCTGCATGATCCGACCGACCGCCACCGGACCGGCTTGCGACACGCGCCCATCGGCGGGCATCAGCACTGCGGCCTTGCCGAGCGGGCGCACACCCGCCTTCAGCCCGCGAGTGAAGAAGGCATTAAAATGCTCGAATCGCTCGATATCACTGAACTCCGCCTCCGACCAGTCCACGCCGAACCGCTTGGCGATGAAACCGATCATGAGGTTTTTCCATGGCCGGAATCTCCAGCGTGCGGCGTACAAAGCGAGTCTCGAAAGGAACCGGTGCGGCAGCAGATAGGACACGCGCACCAGCAGACTCATGGCGTCACCAGCTGGCGCAGGTCGGCCGCAATCCGTTCGCCCTGATGCGGCGGTCGGATCACGCCGATCATGTGACCATTCGGATCGATCAGAGAGATCTGCACACTGTGGTCGACCATCGGCTGGCCGGATTCATCCAGGCGTCGCTGGTAGACCACACCGAGCGAACGCGTGAGCGGCTCCAGCGCAGCATCCTCGCCACGGAGCGCAATGATGGCCGGCGAAAAAGCCGAGGCATATTGCTGCAGATCCGCTGCGGAATCGCGTTCCGGGTCGACGCTGACGAACACCATCTGCAGTCGCTCCAGCGCCGGGTCGCCCTGCAACCGGGTCTCGATTTCGCGCATCGTGGCCAATGTCGTCGGACACACATCCGGGCAATGCGTGAAGCCGAAAAACACCAGGCTCAGCTTGCCGTGCAGGTCGGCGAGGCGGAATTCGCCACCGGCCGCACGTTCGAGCGTAAATTCCGGCACAGGCCGTGCCTCGCCATACAGCGTGAGGCTTGAAAGCTCGGGGACCGGTTTCGCGGCATAACGCGACACCATGAATCCGGCGAATGCTGCCAGCGCAGCGGCCAGCACGAACAACCACGGTAATCGCGACATGAGCAATGGTCAGTAGAAAGTCAGGACAGCCGCTGAGTATAACGGCCACAGTCCCTATAATCGGTCGACTTCATCGATCGGCTGAATCCCATGAGCGCAGAACTGAGCACCATCCTCGACTTCATCCGTTTCGGCGCCAGCCGTTTCGGCGCCGCCGGCCTGACATTCGGGCATGGCTACGACAATGCGCTGGACGAAGCCACGCAACTTGTCCTGTTTGCGCTGCACCTGCCGCATGACCTGAACCCGGTCTATGGCCAGGCCCGGCTCACTGCCGACGAAAAGGCGACGGTGCTGGCGCTGTTCGAGCGCCGGATCAAGGAGCGCAAACCGGCCTGTTACCTGACCGGCGAAGCCTGGTTCGCACAATTGTCGTTCAAGTGTGACGAGCGCGCGCTGGTCCCGCGTTCGCCGATCGCGGAACTCATCGAAGCGGGCTACGAGCCCTGGCGCAATGGTCGTCCGATCGAGCGTGTGCTGGATCTGTGCACGGGTGGCGGATGTATTGCGATCGCCACGGCCCACTTCCTTCCTGACGCTCAGGTGGATGCGGTCGACCTGTCCGACGCCGCGCTGAGCCTCGCCGCCGAAAACGCCGAGCGTTTGTTGGTCACCGACCGGGTACGCCTATTGAAGTCGGACTTGTTCAACGAACTCGCCGGTGAACAATACGACCTGATCGTGACGAATCCGCCGTATGTCACGCGCGACGAAGTGGCCGCACTGCCCGATGAGTATCGACATGAGCCGGAGAGCGGCCTGATCGCCGGCGAAGACGGCCTGGATCTGGCACTTCGAATCCTGCGCGACGCACCTCAATACCTCACCGAAGACGGCTTCCTGATCTGTGAAGTCGGCGAATCCGAGCGCGCGCTGGTGAACCTGTTCCCGCAGGTCCCGTTCATCTGGGTCGAATTCAAGGTCGGCCAGATGGGCATCTTCGTGATCGAACGTGATGACCTGATGACCTGGCACAACGAATTTGCGGTGATTGCCGCCGAGCGCGGCCTGTGAGTCACAATCGCTTCGGCAAGATCCTGTCGGTCACGACGTTCGGCGAAAGTCACGGGCCAGCAATCGGCTGTGTCCTCGACGGCGTGCCGCCGGGACTGCCGATCGCTGTTGAAGAGTTCGAGCTCGACCTGATGCGACGCGCCACCGGGCGAAGCCGCCACACATCGCAAAGGCGCGAAACGGACCAGGTGGAAATCCTGTCGGGCGTTTACCAGGGCCGCACGACCGGCACGTCGCTGGCGCTGTTGATCCGCAATGTCGATGCACGCAGCAAAGACTACGCAAACATCGAAGAACAATTCCGTCCGGGCCATGCCGACTATACGTACTGGCAGAAGTACGGGATCCGCGACCCCAATGGTGGCGGTCGCTCCAGCGCACGCGAAACCACCATGCGCGTCGCTGCCGGCGTGATCGCGAAAAAATGGCTGTCGCAGCATCACTCAATCACCGTGCGTGGACATCTGGATCAGCTCGGTCCATTGAAGCCACGCCAGTTCGACTGGTCCGCAGTCGAAACCAACCCGTTCTTCTGGCCCGATGATTCGATGGTCGCCGAACTCGAAACCTACATGGACGACCTGCGCAAAACCGGCGACTCCATCGGCGCCGGAGTGACGGTGGTGGCCGAAGGGGTGCCGCCCGGCTGGGGTGAACCCATCTACGGCAAGCTTGATGCCGAGATCGCCGGCGCGATGATGAGCATCAACGCCGTCAAGGGTGTCGAGATCGGCGCCGGATTCGCCAGCATCACCCAACATGGCACCGAACATCGCGATGAAATGACGCCTGAAGGGTTCCTCGGCAATCAAGCCGGCGGAATCCTCGGTGGCATTTCCACAGGCCAGACCATCAGGGTGCGTGTTGCCATCAAGCCCACATCCAGCCTGCGCCTGCCGGGCCGCGGCATTGATGCCCAAGGCGCTCCCGTCGAAATCATCACCAAGGGCCGCCACGACCCGTGTGTCGGCATTCGCGCCACGCCGATCGCCGAAGCCATGCTCGCACTGGTGCTGATGGACCAGGCACTGCGGCATCGCGCCCAATGCGGGGACGTCGGCCCGGTATCGCCGCGCATTCCCGCCGGCATCGATCTTTTTTGACCCAGCAACAACCAGGATACGTCCCATGAGCAAGAAAGAGCTCTACAAGATCGCCATCGTCGGCGCCACCGGTGCCGTGGGTGAGACCCTGCTCAGCATCCTCGCCGAACGCAACTTCCCGATCTCGGAACTGGTGCCGCTGGCCAGTGAACGATCCGCTGGCAGCCGCGTGACGTTTCGCGACAAGCAAGTGGTCGTACGCGACCTCGACCAGTACGACTTTGCCGGCACCGATATCGCCCTGTTTTCGGCAGGCGGCAGCGTATCGGCCAAACACGCCCCGCGCGCAGCCGCTGCCGGTTGTGTGGTCATCGACAACACGTCGCAGTTCCGATACGACGACGAGATCCCGCTGGTGGTCAGTGAAGTGAATCCGCATGCCATCGCGCGCTACCCGAAGCGCGGCATCATCGCGAACCCGAACTGCTCGACCATGCAGATGCTGGTCGCGCTGGCGCCGATCCAGCGCGAGGCCGGAATCTCGCGCATCAATGTCGCCACCTACCAATCGGTATCCGGCGCGGGTCGCTCAGGCCTCGAGGAACTCGGTCGACAGACTGCCGACATGCTCAATTTCCGTACGATCACGCCGAAGAAATTCCAGGCCCAGATCGCATTCAACCTGATTCCTCAGATCGATGACTTCCAGCCCAACGGCTATACGAAGGAAGAAATGAAGATGGTCTGGGAAACCCGCAAGATCTTCGAGGACGAAACCATTCAGGTGAATCCCACCGCGGTACGCGTGCCGGTGTTCTATGGCCACTCGGAAGCAGTCCATCTCGAGACCCGCCAACCGATCGCGATCGAGCGTGTGCGCGAACTGCTGGAAACGGCACCGGGCGTTGTGGTCGTCGACGAACACCAACCTGGCGGATACCCAACCCCGGTCACCCATGCCGCGGGCAAGGACCCAGTGTTCGTGGGCCGCATCCGCAAGGACATTTCGCATCCGAACGGCATCGACCTGTGGATCGTGTCCGACAACATCCGCAAGGGCGCTGCATTGAACGCCGTGCAAATTGCCGAGTTGCTGGTACGCGATTATCTGTAGACTCTCTGCACGAATGAGCCACACCAAACCGATCAACCCTTGAATATCAAGGACTTGACTCGTTTTGTGTCGCTCAGGAGCGATCCACCGAACCGAGCCGCACTTGTGTTCTGAGACGTGGTTCACGAAGTCACGGCCGGTAATGGCCGTTCCTGCCATTTCAGGCGGTTAGAAAAGTCACCTTGAGTGAAAACCCAATCTTCCCCTGTACTTAGGCTCGTGTTATAAGCTGGTTTCTAACTTGGGTCGGCAAGTGGTTGCCGACCCGGACAAACCACCGATATTCGGGGGCTGGACGATGAATCGAAATTTACGACTTTCACTGGCCATCGCGCTCGCTCTCGGGAGTCCGGCGGCTATGGCGCTGGGCCTCGGCGGGATCAGCGTGAAATCAGAGCTGAATCAGCCCCTCACGGCCGAAATTCCCGTCTACGTGTCCAGCCCTGCCGAAGCGGAATCGCTGGCGGTCAAGCTGGCTTCGGCTGACGAGTTTTCGCGTGTCGGCCTCAACATTGGCGAGATCTCGGTGCCGATCACGTTCGAAGTGGGCAAGAACGCCCGCGGCGAGCCGGTCATCCAGGTGTCGTCCGCTGAAGCGATCCGCGAACCCTTCGTCACCTTCCTTGTGGAAGTGAACTGGGCCAACGGTCGCCTGCTGCGTGAGTACTCGGTACTGCTCGAGCCGCCGATCAGTTCGCCATCGGCGACGATCGTGGCGCCGACGCCAGCACCCTCGATCCCGACCAGCGCGCCTGCAGCCACTCCGGTCGCCGAAACGCAAGTCTCGGAGCCCGAGTCCATCGCGCCGGAACCCATTCCTGCGCCGATTCCGGAACCGGCACCGGTTGAACAACCCGTGTCCCAGCCCGAGCCGGTCGCCGAAGTCCCGGCCGAGCCAGTAGCAGAAACACCTGCTGAAGCACCCGCTGAAACGCCGGCCGAGCCTGTGCCGGAACCTGCTCCGGCAGAAGCGCCGCCAGTTGAGGCCGCACCTGCCCCGGTGGCTGCGCCTTCGGCCAGTGAATACGGCCCGATCGCCACTGGCGAGACACTTTGGGAAATTGCCAGCACCACGCGTCCCAACGAAGCCGTCACCATCAATCAGATGATGCTGGCGCTGTTGCGCGCCAATCCGAACGCTTTTTATCAGGACAACGTCAACGCGCTGAAGCGTGGCGCCGTGTTGCGCATCCCCGGTTCCGATGAACTGGTTGCCAACGGTGCTGCCGAGGCCGCAGCTGAAATCCTGAGCCAGAACCAGACCTGGATCGGCCAGACCCAGACGTCGGTCGTTGCCGATGCCGATGCCGACAACTCCAGTCGCAACACGACCAGCACCAGCCGCAGCTCGACCAGCTCGCGAGTGCAGTTGGTGCCACCGACCTCCGGCGACCGCAGCAGCCAGGACCGCCCGGGTGTCTCCGGTGGTACGGGCGATTCCCAAGCGCTTCGCCAGGAATTGGCGCGCACCAAAGAAGACCTGGCCAGCAAGTCACGCGACAACCAGGAACTGAGTTCCCGCGTCAAGGAACTGGAAAAGATGACCGAGAACAGTGATCGTCTGATGACGATTGCGAACTCGCAGATCAAGGCGTTGAAAGACCAGCTTGCGCAGGCCCAGGCAGCCCGCGAAGCTGCCGAAAAGGCTGCTCGCGACAAGCCATTGGCAGCCGACACCACTCCGGCACCGACGCCGGATCCGGTCGAAACAGTCACCGCCGAGCCACCCGTCGAGACCACGCCGGAACCGCCGATTGATCCAGCCACCGATCCGGCGGCAGATCCTGCAGCAGATCCGCTGGCCACGACCGACGGCGAAACCACGACTGACACCGGCACGGAAACCGAGCCGGGCACGGACCCGGTTGCCGAAACCGCGACCGATGGCACGTCCGAATCACCGACGCCGGTGCCATTGCCGGAAGAACAGCCGGCAACGGATACCGCCCCGCCAGCCGTTGCGCCGGCAACTGACGAGCAACCGTTCTATATGAATCCGATGGTTTGGGGTGGCGGTCTTGCCGCGCTCTTGTTGGCTGGCCTGGCAATCTTTGGCTTGCGCCGCAAGAAATCCGGCACGACGTCCGCACCGGCGACCAGCTCGCTTGCCCGCAGCCCGCTGTCCGATGCATTTGCCGGCGGAGTCGGCGGCGCCTCGGGTGCTGCAGGTTCGGGTGACCCGGAAGAAGGTCGCATGCTCGCCGAACTGTCGCGTGATCCGACCGACCTCAACGCGCACCTGAGTCTGCTCGAGCATTACTACACCTCGCGCAACATCGACAAATTCGAAGCGCAGGCGGAAGCCATGTACGCGCAGGTTCCAAGCACCGACATCCCTGAGTGGCAGGGTGCACTGCTGATGGGCCGCGATCTGTGCCCGAGCCATCCTCTGTTTTCGGAAGGCGATTCGACGGACTCGTTGTCCAGCGGCAATATTTCCGACCCGTTCGGCTTGCCGAATTTCTCGGCGCGCGAACCGGCTGCCCCGCCGATTCCGGAACCGGACCACTCGGAACGCGACCAGTTCGGATTCGACCTGTCGCCCCCGAAACCGGCCGCGACCCCGCCGCAGGTTCCGGCATCCATCGCAGAGTCCTTCGACTTCAATCTGATCGACAGCCAGAAGAGCAAACCGTCGGCGTCGGGAGAACTGTCGCTCGACTTCGAACTCGACAAGCTCGATGTCTCAGGCTCCGGTATCGATACACCGTCGCTTGAGCTGCCGTCCTTCACGATCGAAACGACGCGCACTGCACCGCCGGAATCCACCATTGAAATGCCGAGAATCTCCGACGAGTTCCTCGGTGACGATGCTGTGGCAACGAAGCTGGACCTCGCCCGCGCCTATCTCGACATGGGCGACAGCGACGGCGCCAAGAGCATGCTCGACGAAGTGATGGCTGAAGGCAACGACAAGCAGAAGGACGAGGCCCGCAAGCTGCTGACCGAAATCCGCTGATCGACGCAGCCATCACCGCCCAACTGGTGATGGCCGCTTGAAGCACGTTGCAGCATCTGATCTTGGTTGGAAACTGGGCTGGCGATTGCCAGCCCTTTTTCTTTGGCGAATCGACCAGGTATCCACTTCCGTCTGTCCCGCCTGTTTGATTCCCGCGCGCCTTTTCCGTCATTCCCGCGAAAACGGGAATCGACGAGGACCCGCGAAACCAGGCGACGCAGTTGCGCCCCATGGATCCCCGCTTTCGCGGAATGACGTCGGTTGATGCACACCCGGCACCGGTGTTTCTCAATCGCGTGAACAGTCCACTCCTTTAACGGGAGCCGTCCGTGCACGCCCCTAACGCGAACCGCTCAATCCCCCGACCCGTCATTCCCGCGACAGCGGGAATCCACGAGGGCTCACGAAACATCCGTATTGACGCCCTCCCTCGTATCGAATGGCACGTCCTTTCTGCGATCATCCACCTTGTCCAAATCCGCAGCCCCGATCAGGTTTTCCCTTGCGCATCGCCCTCGGCATCGAATATGACGGCTCTCCGTTCCAGGGCTGGCAATGGCAGCAGAACGCGCCCAGCGTCCAGGCTGAGGTCGAAGCGGCGCTGTCGAAGATCGCCAATCACCCGGTGACGGTGGTTTGTTCCGGGCGCACCGATGCCGGTGTGCATGCCCGCTGCCAGATCGTGCACTTTGATACCGATGCCGCGCGGTTGCCGCGGGCGTGGATTCTCGGCAGCAATTCATTGCTGCCCGACACGGTCGCCGTCCATTTTGCGCAGCAGGTTTCGGACGGGTTTCATGCCCGATTCGACGCGCGCGCACGCCGCTATCGATACACCATCTCGAACCGCCCCGCCCGACCGGCGATTTGCCGGCCGCAACTGAGTTGGGTTCGTGAGCCGATCGACCATGAGCGGATGCAGGCTGCAGCCCAGGTTCTGGTCGGCACACACGATTTCAGCGCACTCCGCACCGTGGCCTGCCAGGCGAAAAATCCGGTGCGCAGCATCCACCACATCCGTTTTCACCGTGATGGCGATCTGGTTCACATGGATATCCAGGCCAATGCATTCCTCCATCACATGGTCCGCAACATCGTCGGCAGTCTGCTGCCGATCGGTCAAGGCGAACGGGATGCCGAATGGTTACGCGGCGTACTGGAAAGCCGCGACCGCAAACGCGCCGGAGTCACCGCCGAAGCAAACGGACTGGTGTTCCTGGGACCGATGTATCCGCGCGAGTGTGGTTTGCCGGAAACACTGAGCCTGCCGTGAGCAGACCTCTGATCAAGTTCTGCGGGATGACTCGCCCCGAAGACATCGAGGTGGCCCTGTCATTGGGCGTCGACTTCCTCGGCCTGATTCTGGTTCCCGAAAGCCCGCGTGCACTGGATGTCGACCAAGCCTTGGCGCTGCGACAACAGATCGGTTCGCGTGCACAGGTCGTGCTGCTGACACGCGATGCCGCCCCCGCCGATGTCGCGACCTGGGCCAGGATTCTGAATCCGGATGTACTTCAGTTCCATGGCCGGGAGCGTGCAGAGCATTGTGCCGAGTTCGGGCAACGCTGGTGGAAAGCCGTTCCCATGGGTGAACTGACCGGGCGCGAGGCGCTGGACGAGTTCGTGCAGACGTTCCGCCAAGCGGAACGACTCTTGTTCGACAGCCATGGCGGCACACACTCAGGCGGGCGTGGACACAAGTTCGACTGGACTCGCGTCACGCACCTTTCCCACGAACATGTTCTGGCCGGCGGCCTGAATCCCGACAACGTCGGAGAGGCAGTGATCGCCCTGGCGCCCTGGGCCGTGGACGTTTCAAGTGGTATCGAGTCCAGCCCGGGCCGGAAGGATCCAGCACGAATGCAAGCCTTCGTGACGGCCGCACGGGCAGCCGCAACACCAAGCTGAATCGGGCAGCCAAGACCAGTCCGGCCAACACTGAAAACTCGTGGGTGTTGTCATCCGACCGTGATCCTGCGCCTGCTAGACTCTTCCCATGTCTTTGGAAATCGCGATTGTCTTCGCCCTGATCCTGTTCAACGGCTTCTTCGCACTGTCGGAGATGGCCATGGTCACGGCCCGCAAGACCAAACTCAAACAACAGGCTCAAACGAGCCAGCGCGCCCGCGTGGCGCTCGAACTGTCCGAGGCGCCTGAGCGCTTTCTGTCGGCGATCCAGGTCTGGATCACGCTGATCGGCATTCTGACGACGTATTTCGGCGGCGACACGATCGCTGCGGTCATGCAGACCAAGCTGTTGCAGTACCCGCTCATTGCCCCCTATGCCGCTGGCACCTCGGTTGCGATCAGCGTCGGCATGATCCTGGTGTTCTCGGTTGTGCTGGGTGAGTTGCTGCCGAAACGACTGGCCATCCTCAGGCCGGAAAAAGTGGCGGTGGCCGTGGCCATCCCGATGCGCTTCCTGAGTGCCGTGGCCAAACCCGTTGTCTTTGGCCTGGCCTGGATGACCGATACCTTGCTCAAGCTGTTCCCGCGTCCGGCCGGCAGCGATTCGGACGTCACGGAAGAAGAAATCAAGCTGCTGGTCGCCGAAAGCCACGAGCAGGGTGTGATCGATCGCGACGAGCGCAACATGGTCAACCGCGTGCTGAACCTCGGCGATCGCACAGTCGACAGCCTCATGACGCCACGCCCGCGGATGGTGTGGCTGGATGCTGCGGCATCGCTCGAAGACAATCTCGCAACGCTGCATGAGCATCCGTACTCCAGGTATCCCGTTTACCGCGGCTCGGATCAGGATGTCGTCGGCGTAGTGCAGACCAAGTCCCTGCTGGCCGAGATGACTTCGGGCAAGACCCCGGACCTGTTCCGCGAATTCACGCCGCCGCTCTTCATTCCGGAGTCGGCCAAAGCCATGGCCTTGCTCGACGAGTTCCGCAGCGCAGAAGTGGCGTTTGCGTTCGTCGTCGACGAATACGGTGAAATCAAGGGCATGATCACGCTGACCGACGTGATGACTGCCGTCTTCGGCCGCTTGGCCCACGTCCTGGAGTCGGGTGAACAACCTATCGTCCAGCGTTCCGACGGCAGTTGGCTGATCGACGGTTCGCTGGCGATCGAAGATCTCCGCGACCATCTGACCTTGACCGACCTGCCGCACGAGGACGAGGAATACCGCACGGTTGCCGGCATGGTAATGGCGCATTTCGCGCGGATCCCGTCGGTCGGCGAGTCGTTCGAGCACGCGCAATATCGTTTTGAAGTGATCGACCTCGACGGTGCCCGCATCGACAAGGTGCTGGTGATACCCATGGCGCCGAAAGAGGTCGGCTGATGAACGCCGACGAGCCCGAAGAGCCTGTCGAACACGAGCCGATGCCGGCGCGCAAGCGCATTTCCGATCTGTTTCACGAGACGCTCGACGCGCATGGTCAGGTGACGATCCAGTTCGGCGTGTTGGTCGATTCCATTCGTGAACGCGGGTTCGGTGCGCTGTTCATTCTCGTGGCGTTGCCGACATTGATTCCCTCGCCGGTCGGCGTCGGCTGGCTGTTCGGCCCCCTGGCGGCCATCGTCGGCGCACAGATGGCCTGGGGCGCGCCCTACCCTTGGCTACCGCAACGTGTGCGCCGCGCTGAAATGAACACTGACAGCGTGCGTCGTTTCGTCAAGCGCATCGATCCTTGGCTGCATCGACTGGAACGTCTGTGCCACCCAAGCTGGACAGCCGTAACCGGCGTCTCGGGGATGCGCTTCCACGGCTTCATGGCTGCCATGGTGGGCTTGGCGCTGGCCGCACCAGTACCGTTCACGAACATCCCGTTTGCGTCATTGCTGGTCGGCTATGGAATCGCCACCACCGAAAAAGACGGGCGCTGGATGGTCGTCCTTTGGATCCTGAGCACCGTCTTGTGTATTGGCCTCATTTTCTTTGGCGGCCAGATGGTCGACTGGGGCCAGCAACTCTGGGACTGGACCCGGTCACACTGGAATTGAGTAACGGGGCCAAAGAGCGCATAGCCGAGTCTTCTATTGCCTTCGGCCGTGGATCATCGCGCCCAACAGGTTTTCCTTCTTGACCAGGAAATACACGGCGACCGCGATGACGTGCACGCCGATCAGGATCAGCAGCACGTCCTTCAGCTGGTGATGCCAGCTGGACGCCAGGCGTTCCCACTGCGGGAAATACTCGACGAGTGGCCCGTCGAACATGACTTCGTCGGAAGTCAGCAGACCTGACACACCCTGCACCAGCAAC
>JBEIPT010000003.1:0-33581 GCA_040376895.1 Lysobacteraceae bacterium
GCGCGGGCGTCGCCGTGTCGCGCGGCGCAATCTGGAATTGTGTTTTCCTGAGTTGTCCAAAGCCGAGCGCGAGATCCTGTTGCGGGAATCGATGCGATCCGTCGGCCTTGGCGGGTACGAATTCGTGCGGGCCTGGTGGGGACCGCCGATCCATGAGCACTATACGCTCAGTGGTCTGGAACATCTCGAAGCGGAGCGGGCAAAGGGCCGAGGAATCCTGCTGCTGTCGGGTCATTTTCTGACGCTGGAGCTGTGCGGCCGCATGTTGTGTAACCACATCCCGCTGGCCGGCATGTATCGCCGACACAAACAACCGGCGCTGGAACGGGCGGTCAAAGCCGGGCGTCTGGGTTATGCCGACGCGATGTTTGCGCGCGAGGAGCTGCGCGCTGCGGTCAAGTACGTGAAGCGTGGCGGCATTCTCTGGTACGCGCCGGATCAGGATATGCGCGGCAAGGATGCGGTATTCGCGCCGTTTTTCGGTATCCCGGCGTCCACGATCACGGCCACGCATCAAATGGCGAAATTGACCGGGGCCGCTGTGCTGCCGTTTTTCCATCGGCGCGGACCGGATGGCAGCTATGTGCTGCGGATCGGCCCGGCGTTGGACCCGTTTCCGAGTGATGATGCGGTGGCTGACACCGCCCGGGTCAATGCCTTGATCGAGGCGATGGTGCGCGAGGCTCCGACCGAGTACCTATGGATCCACAAACGGTTCAAGTCGCGACCAGTCGGTGATGCCGGTTTGTATTGATTGCCCCACACCCGAAGGTCAACGGGCCGTTTTTCGGCAGCCTGCTAAACTTGCCTACTTTGCCCCAGAGGTTCTGCATCCATGTCCGACACCCCTCCAGATCGTCTTTGCGTCAATCCGAAAAGCCCGTTCCACAACGCCGAAGCATTGGCTCGTGGTGTTGGCGTCCGCTTCAAGGGCGAAGACCGCACCAATGTCGAGGAATACAGCGTCACCGAAGGCTGGGTTCGCCTGGCTGTTGGTCGTGCGCTGGATCGCCGCGGCAATTCGATGACCATGAAGTACTTCGGAACCGTCGAGCCGTATTACCGCGACATCGAGTCCTGATCCAATCGGTCGAACCGGTGCTGCCGGGTGCTGTGCGGATTCGAACCTCGTGAAGACCATTCAGGGCGCCACCCTCGCGGGTTACGCCCTTTTTTTATTGCCTGTTCGAAGCCATCCGGACACCGATCGTCGACGCCGGAATCGCATCCCCGACCGCGCCATGGATGAACGCAAACGAATTCGATTCCTCGGTGACTTCGATCGCGATCTTCTCGTCCAGACTGTTGCCGGGATCGCCGAACGACTCACCACGCCATTCCAGTATCCGCATGCGGCTGCCGATGGTCCCCGTGTGGGCATGGCCGTAGACGCCACCACTGATTCCCGGATTGAGGTCAGTCCAAACGGGGAACAAGGTCGGCAACGCGGCCGGCAAACCGTCACTGCGGTTCGCGTCGTGATGGCGTGACGCGTTTGAGCCACTCCCGCGGGGAACAGCCAGCCTGGCCTGTGAACGCGCGCGACAGCGACGAGGCGGAGGCATATCCCAACTGGTCGGCAATGAGCTTGATGGACAAGCCAGAGCGAAGTTTTTGCTGGGCCAACATCACGCGCAGTTGGGCCAGGTAATCGGCCGGTGTCGTTGCCACGGTGTTTCGAAACGTTTCGGCAAAGGCTGATCGGGACATGTTGGCGATCGCGGCCATTCCGTGAAGGTCCCAGGGCTGACCGGGGTGTTCATGAAGGGACGTCAGGACCCTCGCCAGTTGCGGATGGGCAAGTCCGGCCAACATGCCTGAAGGAACCCCGGACTCATCCGGGTGATTCAGCAACCAGCGGATGATCTGCAACAACAGCACTTCGAACAGTCGATCGATCATCAATCGTTGGCCACAACGGCCTTCTCCGCTCTCATCGAACAGCAAGCCCAATGTGGCCTCCAATCCCCGAATCCGCGCCAGAGGCAGAATCAGCCACGGCGGCAAGGTACGCGCGACAGGATGCTGGTCACCGCCTTCGAATGCGAGGGTTGCGCACAGGAAATCGGCGCCCTCAGTCGGCGCGCCATGAAACACATGCGCCTGGGCTCGCGGGTACAACAACAGGCTGGGGCCACGGACATGGATCCGACCGGTCAGGCCGGGATGCGAGACATCCAGCTGGCCTTGCCGCAACACATGCAGAAACCCCCTGCCGGCGACCGGCTCGAACTCATTGATCCCACAGAGTGTGCCGGAATGGAACAGTGAGGCCCGAACCCGGAAGCGTTCGAACAATGCGGACAAACGGTCGATGGGCTCAGACATGGGTATCCTGGACGAATTGGTATGTCAGACGGATCATACGACACCTTTCGTACGATCACTCGAGGCAAGATGCCTCCACGCCGAACGCACTGATGCAGCGGCGATCTTCAATCAACCATGTCAGGAGTGAATCATGAGCCGTTTGACCCAAGTCGACCCGAACCACACCACAGCGGATCGCCAAGCCCTGCTGCAATCTATCCATGGCGCTTTTGGCGCGGTCCCGAACATGTTCCGCACGGTTGCTCACTCGCCAGCCGCCCTGAACGCAATGTGGGCCAGTTTTGCCGCGCTCGGCAAGGGCAAACTCGGCGCGCGACTGGGCGAACTGATCGCCGTGGCGGTGGCCAATCGGAATGGCTGCGACTATTGCCTGGCTGCCCATACTCATCTTGGCCAGGCTGCCGGCCTGACCATCGATCAATTGAGCCAGGCTCAGGTTGGCGAATCCAGTGACCCCAAGACCAAAGCTGCGCTCCAGTTCGCGCTGGAACTGACGGAACAACGCGGCCAGATCGCCCCCGGCAGAATTCAGGAACTGCGCCAACACGGATTCAGCGATGAAGTGATTGTCGAGATCCTGGCCCACGTCGCCTTGAACCTGTTCACGAACTACACAAACGTGGCTTTTGATGTTCCGGTCGACTTCCCGGCGGTGCAACTCCGAAAAGCCGCGTGACCGATGAACTGACAAACCGGGTGCTTCTGTGCCCGGTTTGTGACCGTGCCAAGCCGGACCCGGAAAGGCGGCAGAAGCCCGTGCAATCCGGAAAGGGCTCGCTACAATGGAGGCTGGACTCGGGAGCTGCGCATGGAATTTTTCTTGATCGGGCTGGTTGTGTTTATCCTGCTGACGCTGTGGAAAGGCATCGTCATGGTGCCGCAGGGGTTTGAATTCACCATCGAGCGCTTCCGCAAGTACACCCACACTCAGGGTCCCGGCATCGGCTTGATCCTGCCGTATGTAAACAATATTGGTCGAAAGATCAATATGATGGAGCAGGTTCTTGATGTGCCGCGCCAGGAAGTGATCACCCGCGACAACGCCGTGGTGGCGGTCGACGGTGTGGTCTTCTTCCAGGTACTGAATGCCGCCAAGGCTGCATACGAGATCACCAATCTCGAGATTGCAGCGCTGAACCTGGTGATGACCAACATTCGAACGGTGCTGGGCTCGATGGACCTCGACGAGTCCTTGTCCAAGCGCGACGAAATCAACGCACGCCTGCTGCGGGTCGTCGATGAAGCGACGCATCCCTGGGGTATCAAGGTCAATCGAATCGAAATCAAGGACATCACGCCGCCGCGTGACCTGGTTGAGTCGATGGCACGTCAGATGAAAGCCGAGCGCGAAAAGCGCGCGCAGATTCTGGAAGCCGAAGGCGCCCGCCAGGCGGAAATCCTGCGCGCAGAGGGCGAGAAACAGGCAGCGGTGCTGGAAGCCGAAGGTCGCCGAGAGGCCGCATTCCGGGACGCCGAAGCACGCGAGCGATTGGCGGAAGCCGAGGCCAAGGCGACTTTGATGGTGTCACAGGCCATCTCGAAGGGTGACGTCCAGGCGATCAACTACTTCATTGCCGACAAATACGTGGGCGCTCTGAAGGCACTGGCTTCATCGCCGAACCAGAAGACCCTGCTGATGCCGCTTGAAACCATGGGCGTTCTGGGCAGTCTGGCCGGAATCGCCGAAGTCACCAGACAAAGTTTCGAGACACGCGCTGCGAAAGCACCGCCGAAAATGCCGGAATCCTGATCATGCCCAAGATCGTCTATTTCTGGTGGACCATCGGCTTTGTCCTGCTGGCCGCCGAAACGTTGATCCCCGGTGCGGCGTTGTTGTGGTTCGGCATCGCTGCCTTGGCACTGGGCGCGGTGCTGATTGCCGTACCGACCATGGGCGCGGTGCTTCAGGTCATGCTGTTCGGCATTTTTTCGGTCATCACGGTCGGCATCTACTGGAAGTTTTTCCGGAAAGGCGAGCCGAAGAGCGACCTTCCTCTGTTGAACCGTCGCGGCGAGCAGCTTGTCGGGCGCGTGTTTGTGGTCGAGGAAGCGATCGTTCGCGGCCAGGGCAAGGTGAAGGTCGGCGACACACTCTGGCTGGTTCAGGGCGAAGACTGTGCTCCGGGTACCCAGGTTCGTGTCATCGACATCATGGACAGTGTGCTGCGCGTCGAGCCGGTTTGATTTTTCTCTCGCGCTGAAGCCTGCCCTGCCCTTCAATACTGAAATGCACCGGATATATCGATGAACCCGAACTACCTCGATTTCGAACTGCCGTTGGCCGAACTGGAAGCGAAGATTGCCGAACTGCGCCAGGCGGGTCATGGCCAGTCGCTCGACCTCGACAACGAAATCAAACGCATGGGCGTCAAGCTGCGCCAGAAGACCGAAGAAATCTTCGCGAACCTCAGCGCCTGGCAGATCGCTCAATTGGCGCGACACCCACTGCGTCCCTACACGCTCGATTACATCAACCTGATGTGCGACGAGTTCCAGGAACTGGCCGGCGACCGTGCCTATGCCGACGATGCCGCCATTGTCGGCGGGCTGGGTCGCATCGACGGTCAATCCGTGGTGATCATCGGCCACCAGAAAGGCCGCGACACCAAGTCCAAGATCAAGCGCAATTTCGGCATGCCGAGACCCGAGGGGTATCGCAAGGCGCTTCGGTTGATGCAGATGGCCGAACGGTTCCATTTGCCACTATTGACACTGATCGACACACCCGGCGCGTATCCCGGTGTTGGCGCGGAAGAGCGAGGTCAATCCGAAGCGATTGCCCGCAATCTCTTGGAAATGTCACGGTTGCGTGTGCCGATCATCGCCACCGTCATCGGTGAGGGTGGATCCGGCGGTGCACTCGCGATTGGCGTTGCTGATCGGACGCTGATGTTGCAGTTCAGTACTTATTCGGTGATCTCGCCAGAGGGTTGTGCCTCCATTCTGTGGAAGAGTGCCGACCGCGCGCGCGACGCAGCCGAAGCACTCGGCCTGACGGCCGAACGCCTCAAGTCCCACGGCCTGGTCGACCAGATCGTGCCGGAGCCCCTCGGTGGCGCGCATCGCGACTCGAAGGACATGGCCGAACGCCTGAAACGCACCTTGCTGGACGAGTTGCAGTCGCTGCAGCGACTGGACACCGATGTCCTGCTGACCCAGCGATACGAGAAGCTCCGCCTGATGGGTGCGTACGAGGCGGCGTGAGCGGAAACTGAGCTCGACTCGGCGCGTCCGATTCGGGCCAAGTTGGGACATTCTGTCAGCCGTTGCTGTCCTTGACGCGGCCTGCGCAGTCGTCCCGGATAGAATGGCGGATTGACACATCGCGGGACCCGACATGGACACGATCCGCATCCGCGGCGCGCGCACGCACAACCTGAAAAACCTCGATCTAGAGTTGCCCCGCGACCGCCTGATCGTCATTACGGGACTCTCAGGTTCCGGCAAGTCGTCGTTGGCATTCGACACCATATATGCCGAAGGCCAGCGCCGCTACGTCGAGTCGCTGTCGTCTTACGCCCGGCAATTCCTGTCGATGATGGAAAAACCGGACGTGGACCACATCGAGGGCCTGTCGCCGGCAATCTCGATCGAGCAGAAGTCGACGTCACACAATCCGCGTTCGACCGTCGGCACGATCACCGAGATCCACGACTACCTCCGCCTGCTTTATGCACGCGTCGGCACACCCCGATGCCCTGATCATGGCAACGCCCTCGCCGCCCAAACGGTCTCTGAGATGGTCGACCTGACCCTGGCGCTGAATGCCGAACACCGTTATGCCCTGCTCGCACCGGTGATCCGCGAGCGCAAGGGCGAGCACGTGCAGATCTTCGACCAATTGCGTGCCCAGGGTTTCGTGCGTGCCCGCGTGAATGGCAATCTGATCGAGCTGGAAGAAACGCCCAAACTTGGACTGCGGCAGAAACATACGATCGAAGCAGTCATCGACCGGTTTCGTCCGCGCATCGAACTGAAGCAACGCTTGGCAGAATCGTTCGAGACCGCGTTGCGGCTTGGCGAAGGCATGGCCATCCTCGTCGACCTGGATGACGCGAACGCCAAGGAAATCCTGTTGTCCGCGAAGTTCTCGTGCCCGATCTGCGATTACTCGCTGAGTGAGCTCGAACCTCGACTGTTCTCGTTCAATTCGCCGATGGGCGCGTGCCAGAAATGTGATGGCCTTGGCGTGACGCAGTTCTTCGATCCTGCGCGTGTGGTCACGCACCCGGAACGCAGTCTTGCCGAAGGGGCGGTCCGTGGTTGGGATCGACGGAATGCCTATTACTTCCAGATGCTTCAGGCACTGGCACGTCACTACCGGTTCGATGTCGAAACAGCTTGGTTGAAGCTGCCCGAGGCTACGCGCAAGGCGGTCTTGCATGGCAGTGGCACGGACGAAATCGAGTTCCGTTACCTGACCGACCGTGGTGGCCAGGTCACGCGCAAACATCGATTCGAAGGGGTGGTCAACAATCTCGAACGGCGATACCGCGAAACCGACTCACCGATGATCCGGGAGGAACTCTCGAAGTTCATCAGCGAACAGGAGTGCCCCGAGTGCAGCGGGCTGCGCCTGAACCGCTCGGCGCGCCACGTGTTCATCCAGGACATGTCCCTGCCGCAGGTGTCCAGACTCGCGGTCAACGACGCCCTGGTGCGTTTCGAGGAACTCAAGCTGGATGGCTGGCGTGGCGAGATCGCGCGCAAGATCAACAAGGAAATCTGCGAGCGGCTGCGGTTCCTCGTCGATGTAGGACTCGACTATCTGACGCTCGAGCGCAAGGCCGATTCCTTGTCTGGCGGCGAAGCCCAGCGTATTCGCCTGGCCTCGCAGATCGGTGCTGGTTTGGTCGGTGTGATGTACGTGCTCGACGAACCATCGATCGGTCTGCATCAGCGCGACAATGAACGCCTGCTCGGCACACTGACCCGACTCCGTGATCTGGGCAATACCGTGCTGGTCGTTGAACATGACGAAGATGCCATCCGGGCCGCCGATCATCTGCTCGATATCGGTCCGGGCGCCGGTGTCCACGGCGGTGAAATCGTGGCTCAGGGCAGTTACGAGGACGTGCTGGCGTCACCTCGCTCGCTGACGGCGGACTATCTTTCCGGCCGGAAGTCGATCCCGATCCCGACGGAACGACGCAAACCCGATCGCAGCCGGATGCTCAAGTTGCTCGGTGCCACCGGCAACAATCTTAAGAACGTCGACCTGGAAGTGCCCGCGGGCTTGATGGTCTGCATCACCGGCGTGTCGGGCTCAGGCAAATCGACGCTGATCAACGACACCCTGTTCCAACTCGCCGCACAACATCTCAACGACAGCAGCGGTCAGGCTGCGCCGTACCGGAAGGTCGAAGGTCTGGAGTTGTTCGACAAGGTGGTGGACATCGATCAGTCGCCGATCGGACGCACACCACGCTCGAATCCGGCGACTTACACGCAGTTGTTCACGCCTCTTCGCGAACTGTTTGCAGGTGTCCCCGAGGCACGCATTCGCGGTTACGGCCCGGGTCGTTTCAGCTTCAACGTCAAAGGCGGTCGCTGCGAAGCCTGCCAGGGCGACGGCATGATCAAGGTCGAGATGCACTTCTTGCCCGATGTGTACGTGCCCTGTGATGTCTGTGCCGGTAAGCGGTACAACCGCGAGACACTGGAAATCACGTACAAGGGTCACTCGATTCACGACGTCCTCGACATGACCGTGGAAGATGCCCAGAAGCTGTTCCAGCCGGTGCCGACGATTGCGCGCAAACTGGACACGCTGATGGATGTGGGCCTGAGCTACATCAAGCTCGGCCAGAGTGCGACCACCCTCTCGGGTGGTGAGGCACAACGCGTCAAGCTTTCGAAAGAACTCTCGAAACGCGACACGGGTCGCACCTTGTATATCCTCGACGAGCCGACGACCGGTCTGCATTTCCATGACATCGCACAGCTCCTGCGTGTGCTGCATCGCCTGCGCGATCAGGGCAACACCGTAGTGGTCATCGAGCACAATCTGGACGTGATCAAAACCGCCGACTGGATCGTTGATCTGGGTCCCGAGGGTGGCGCTGGCGGCGGGCGAATTCTGGCAACCGGCACGCCCGAACAGGTGGCCAAAGTCGAGCAATCCCATACGGGTCGATTCCTGCAGCGAGTCCTGTCCAAGGACCAAACACCACAGCCGCCATCACCCAAACGTGCCGCACGCAAGGCCGCGTCAAAGGCGGCACCCCCGAAACCCAAATCCAGGAAGAAATCCTGATGCGCGAACTGATCACCGTCTCGATCCCCGTTCGCTGGGGCGACATGGACGCCTTCAATCACGTCAACAACAGCGTTTATGCCACGTATCTCGAAGAGCTGCGGCTGCGCTGGTTCGCCACGATTCCCGGACCCTGGGTCAACGAGGAGATGGGCCCGGTCGTGGCGTCAATGCGAATTGAATACCGGCAACCGATCGAATGGCCAGAGGAACTCAGTGTCACGATGGCCTGCGAACGTGCCGGCCGCAGCTCCATGACACTGGCGTTCTGGATGCGCAGCGCTGGCGACACCACCCGGTTGTACGCCGAGGGCAGCACGGTGTTGGTCTGGATCGATCGCAAGTCCGGCAAGTCCATGGAATTGCCGGAACACGTTCGCGCGGCGGTGAGTTAGGCCGGCTTCCTGGCGAAAGTTTTCTTCAGGCCGGCAACGATTCCGACGATCACTGAGCCTGCGATCAGACCCAGTACACCTTCGACCAGCATCGTCAGCAGCAGTGCACCAGTCGGGCCGAAACCACCACCGGCCTTCATCGGCTCCAGGGCATGTTCGATCCAGTGGTGCAGCGGCGGCATGCCATGCAGCAGGATGGAACCACCGACCAGGAACATCGCGGCCGTACCGAGCACCGACAGGGTCTTCATCAGGTAGGGCGCCATCCTGAGGATGAACGCACCCTTTGCTCGACGCATCCTGGCACTGGCGCCATCGCCCCGGGCACGCGTGAGGTACAGGCCAAAATCGTCGAGTTTGACGATCGCTGCGACCAGGCCGTAAACGCCAACGGTCATGACGATGGCGATGACACTGAGGACACCGAATTGTTTGGCGAACGTGGCTGAAGCGGCAGTCGCCGTGCCCAGTGAAATGACGATGATTTCGGCTGACAGGATGAAGTCGGTGCGGATCGCACCTTTGATCTTTTCCTTTTCGATCGCGACCAGATCGGCGTTGGGATCGAGCAGGCCTTTCAGATGTGCCTCGTGCTCTGCCTTGTCTTCGGCCGCCGAATGCAGGAGTTTGTGCAGGATCTTCTCGGCGCCCTCAAAACACAGGAACGCACCGCCGATCATCAGCAGGGGCAAGATCAGCGGGATGTTCAGACCTCGACTGCGCAGCCAGATCTCCAAGGCACTGATGGCCAGCGCAGCGGGCACCAGAATCAGCTTGTTGACGAACGAACCCTTGGCGACTGCCCAGACCACGGGCAATTCACGATCGGCCGCCACGCCGGCCACCTGCTGCGCGTTCAACGCCAGATCGTCGCCCAACACACCGGAAGTTTTCTTGACGGCAACCTTGCTGAGGACCGCGACGTCGTCAAGAATCGTTGCGATATCGTCGAGCAATGCGAGCAAACTGGAGGCCATGGATCACGTCCGAAACAGGAAAGAGTGAATGCAAGCAGCCCCGGCCGCCAACTGCAAGAGCGTTTCGCATTTCCTTCACGATTTGACGCACATTGAGCACGTGCCTTCGGCCATGTCATCAGTCCTGTTGCCCGAGTCGCGCCGCGATGAAACCATCCGGTGACTCTCCGATCGGATCCCCCTGAATGAAACTCCGTGCTCTCGCCCTGGCCATCTTTCTGGCTACAACCCCCCTGCTCCCGATCACCACCTTTGCCGACGCGCCGATTGCGGCGCACAGCCAGCTCGACAAACAAAGTGCAACCGCGCTGTTCGCGGATTATTGGGAGCAATCACTGGAGCGGAATCCAATCCAGGCGACCTTTGTCGGCGACCCGCGCTACAACGATCAGTTGCCCAACTTCTTCGATGCCGACTACCGAAACAAGGCGCGCGAATGGCGCGACAGCTGGATCAGCAAATTGAAGGCACAGGATCCGTCGGCGCTCGATACGCAGACCCGCCTTTCGTACGACCTGTTGCTCGCCGAACTGGAACAGGACCGGGCTGGTGATGCGTTCCCGGATTGGATGCTTCCGCTCAGCCAGTTCCAGAGCATTCCGTCGTTTCTGCCGATCCTGGGATCCGGCCGCAGTGCCCAGCCGTTCGTGACGGTCAAGGACTACGACAACTGGCTGGCTCGCGCCGGCGAAGTGCCGGATTTGTATGACACCATGATCGACAACATGCGCCAAGGCATGAAGGCCGGTGTGGTTCAGCCCAAAGTGCTGATGCAGAAAGTGTTGCCGCAGTTGGCGGCAGTACCGAGCGAGACGGCCGAACAGAGCATGTTCTGGCAGCCGATCGCGAACTTCCCGAAAGATTTCTCCGAGCGTGATCGCAAGCGCCTGGAAAAAGCGTTCCGCAAGCTGATCGACAAGAAACTGAATCCGGCCTACCGCGAACTGGAAGCGTTCGTGCGAGACGAGTACCTGCCTGCCTGCCGCGACACGGTCGCACTGAGCGCACTGCCGAATGGGCAGGACTGGTACGCCTACCGCGTCAAGGTCATGACGACAACCGCGAAGACCCCTGCCGAAATCCACCAGATCGGGCTTGATGAAGTGGCCCGTATCCATGGCGAGATGCGCACCCTGATGACACAGGTGAAGTTCGAAGGTGACCTGCAGGCCTTTTTCGTACATATGACTGCAGACGGCAACTTTGAATTTGCTTCCGAACAAGCACTGCTCGACGACTACAACGCGTTTCTCGCGGAAGTGAACAAGGGTGTTCCGGAATTGTTTTCGCTGGTGCCCAAGGCCGGGTTCGAGATTCGCGCAGTCGAACCGTTCCGTGCAGCATCGGCGTCCGGCGGCAGTTACCAGGGCCCCAGCCAGGATGGCAAACGGCCGGGCGTTTTCTACGTCAACACGTATGACCTGAAAACACGCAAGACCTGGGACAAGGAAAGCCTGTTCCTGCATGAGGCGATTCCCGGTCACCACTTCCAGATTGCCTTGCAGCAGGAGCTCACTGACCTGCCGATGTTCCGTCGTTTCGGCGGTGAAACCGCGTTTGCGGAAGGCTGGGGTCTGTATGCCGAATCACGTGGCAAGGAACTGGGGGTCTACAAGTATCCGTACCAATACTTTGGTCGCCTGCAGGCTGAACTCTGGCGGGCCATCCGCCTGGTCGTCGATACCGGCTTGCACGCCAAGGGCTGGACGCGCGAACAGGTCATTGAATACATGAAGGACAACTCGGCGACCAGCGATACCGAGGCCGTGTCGGAAGCCGAGCGATACATCGCGATTGCAGGCCAGGCACTGGCCTACAAGATCGGCGAACTGAAAATCCTGGAACTGCGCGCACGTGCCGAGCAACAACTGGGTGACCAGTTCGATCCGCGTGAGTTCCATGCCGAAGTGTTGCGTGACGGCTCGGTTCGCCTGGATGTGCTCGAAGCAAAAATCGATCGTTGGCTGGCCAGCAAAAAGTCCTGAGGCCGAATCAACCTTGCCGGAGTCCTGCTTCAGCAGGCTGTCAAAAGCAGCCTGCTGGAGTAAAGCATCAATGGCGCGAAAGCCAACAAAGGCTCAGGCGACGCGAACGTCCAGTGACTCGCCAAATCCGGCATCGCGCAGAACCCGCTCTGCGGCATCGGCATGTTCACGCTGCACCATGAAATAGTCGCGGCTGAATGTTGAAACGACCAGTACGTCGATCCCGGCTTTCGCAAAGTGCGCCGTGGTGTGGGCGATGAAGCCGACGCAGAAGAACGGTTTCGCACAGTCAACGACAAACAGGACCCAGGATCGAGCGCTGGTTTCCAGCACTGGTTCGTCCATGAGGTTTTCGCTGAGTGTGACGACCGTCAGTTCACGCTCGTCGCGCGTGATCATGAGGTGCCGGTCTGGATGCCGAACTTCGCGGACACGCACATACCGATACACACCCGGCATGCGCCGGTACGTGCTGGCGGCAATCACCTCTGCCGTGGTGGTCGAAAGGTCAAACTGGGGCATGGTCCGGCAAGCGTAGCCGATTCGCGCAGTTCTTGGGAACCGGAGCGTCGACAGGGGAACAATCGTATGCAGGCATAAGCATCCGGAATAAGCCCGGAATTGGAGTAACCACTCCACCCCGCGGTCGGCAAGTTCGAGAGGCCCACCCGGAGACCGACTGATGAAACGACTTCTACCCCTGTTCCTGCTGATGCCCGGACTCGCTCTTGCCGACGAGCCCACACTGAATTCGGGAGACACCGCCTGGATGATCGTCGCCACCGCACTCGTCCTGATGATGACGGTGCCTGGCCTCGCCCTGTTTTACGCCGGCATGGTCCGTGCGAAGAACGTCCTGAGTGTGCTCATGCAATGTTTTGCCATCACGGGACTGGTGACCGTGTTGTGGGTGCTCTACGGCTACAGCCTTGTGTTCGATGGTTCCGAGATGATCAAGGGGCAAGTGACGCTGGCCAGCTTCATCGGCGGCTTCGACAAGCTCTTTCTCGCCGGCCTGAAGCCGGACAGTCTGGTGCTCGGTATTCCGGAAAGTGTCTTCGTGACGTTCCAGATGACGTTTGCAGTGATTACACCAGCGCTGATTGTCGGTGCTTTTGCCGAGCGCATGAAATTCACCGCCCTGCTCGCCTTCGTGACTCTCTGGTTCACGCTGTCCTACATTCCCATTGCGCATATGGTTTGGGCCGGTGACGGCGCGCTGATGTGGGATTGGGGTGTGATCGACTTCGCTGGCGGTACCGTCGTGCACATCAATGCCGGTGTCGCCGGATTGGTCGCCGCACTGATGATCGGCAAACGCAAGGGTTATCCGACCACTGCCATGCCACCGCACAACCTCGGCTACACGATCATCGGCGCCTCCCTGCTGTGGGTCGGCTGGTTCGGCTTCAACGCCGGCAGCGCGGTCGCTGCGAATGGCACCGCCGGTATGGCCATGCTGGTGACGCAGATTGCCGCAGGCGCCGCCGCACTTGCCTGGATGGGCACGGAATGGATCCTGCACCGCAAGGCCAGTGTGCTGGGTATTGCGTCGGGTGCCGTAGCCGGTCTGGTCGCGATCACACCCGCGTCCGGAACTGCCGGGCCTGGCGGCGCGCTCGTCATTGGTCTGACTGCAGGTGTTGCCTGCTTCTATTGCGCCACCCGCATCAAGCAGAAATTCGGCTATGACGACTCCCTCGATGTGTTCGGTGTCCATGCCATCGGCGGCATCGTCGGCGCCCTGCTGACCGGCGTCTTTGCCGCGCCGGCCCTGGGCGGTTTCGGTACCGTTACGGACATCGGCGCGCAACTGTGGATCCAGAGCAAGGGGATTCTGTTCACGCTTGGCTATACCGTCGTGGTGTCGTGGTTGATCCTGAAGCTCATCGACCTGGTGATCGGCCTTCGCGTCAATGCCGATGATGAAACCCAGGGTCTGGATCTGTCCCTGCACAACGAACGCGGTTATATCCTCTAATCTTGCCCCCTGACTCCTTGAGATCCCGCGCATGAAAATGGTCACAGCCATCATCAAACCGTTCAAACTCGATGACGTCCGCGAGGCGTTGAGCGACGTCGGCGTCACCGGCATCACGGTCACCGAAGTCAAAGGTTTCGGTCGCCAGAAAGGCCACACCGAGCTCTATCGTGGCGCCGAATACGTCGTCGATTTCCTGCCCAAGATCAAGCTCGAAGTGGCAGTCGTGGACGACCAGGTTGACCGGGTCGTCGAAGCGATCCAGAACGCCGCCAACTCGGGCAAGATCGGCGACGGCAAAATCTTCGTCTACGACCTGGAGCGGGTCATGCGTATCCGCACGGGTGAACTGGACGGCGACGCGCTGTAACGCCGCACGAGAACATGGAACGGACGTCGAACAACGCCCGGCAGGCTGGTTCAGTCGACCAGCTTGCCGGTGCGAAGCAAGTGCGTGACCGGTGATCCGCCAGCTATCGCGCGCCGATTGATCCAATGGCCAGATGCGACCGCCACGCCGCCAGCGGCCAACAATACGGCGTGAAACCACTGCGGCCATTGCGGAAGAAGCCCGATGGCCATCACGCAGATCCCACCGACCACCATGGTCCAGATGATTCTGGCGCGTTCGATCGCGAAGCCGAGCCCCAGGACGATCAACGCGAAGACGCCGAGAAACAGCACCATCCACAGATCGAATGCATGGGTTCCGACGAACTCCAGCCCGACACTCGGCAATAAACCGATCACCAGGGGCAGCAGCGCACAATGCGCCGCACACAGCAACCCCGCGATCGCACCGAACTGATCGAATTGCGGCAAGGGTCCGTGGCGATGGTCGTGCGCGCAGGTGTCGTGTTTCATGGCTCGATTATGAAGATGCGGCGAGCGCTTGTCGCCGATGAAAGTAATGTTATAACATCTTTCGTCCATTCACCACCCTTGAGATCCCCATGACGCGCCGCCCCCTGTTTCTCGCCTTGATTGCACTCCTCGGTTCAACCCATGCCGGCGCCGAAGAGAGTCAAAAACCTGACCACCACGCCAAGAGCCTGGAAACGATCGTGGTCAGCGCAGACCCGTTGGGTCAGCCCAGCCATGAGGCAGCCCAGCCGATCAAGGTGCTGGCCGGTGCGGAACTTGAGGATCGACGGGCTGGAACGATTGGCGAAACGGTGGCCAATGAAGTGGGCGTACATAGCACCAATTTTGGCCCCGGTGTCGGCCGACCGGTGATCCGCGGACAGGACGGCGCACGAGTCCAGATACTCAGCAGCGGCATGGCAACCCAGGATGCTTCCACAGTCAGCGTTGATCACGCTGTGGCGGTCGAGCCATTCCTTGCCGACCAGATCGAAATCCTCAAGGGGCCGGCCACCCTACTCTATGGCCCGGGCGCGATCGGCGGCATCGTCAACGTGATCGACGGCCGAATCGCAGAGCGACCGACTGATGGTTTTTCCGGTCGAGCCGAGATCCGGGGTGACACAGGTGCCGATGAGCGCGCTGCCATGGTTCGCCTGGACGCCGGCTCCGAACAGTTCGTGTTGCATCTGGACGCCCATGATCGCAGCACGAACGACTTCGAGGCACCCGGACTTGAAGAAGGTGACGCACTCGAGAATTCCGCTATCGATACCCGGGGCGGGGCCGTCGGCGGCAGCTTCTTCGGCGAAAGGGGCTTCTTCGGTGTCTCGCTGAGTCGGCTTGAAAACCTGTACGGCATTCCCGGACACGCTCATGAGCATGAAGAGGGTGAGCCGCACGACGGCGAGGAAGAAGAGGAAGCACCGGTTCGGATCGATCTCGAACAGACCCGCTTGGATGTCAAGGGTTCACTGATGAATCCTCTGCCGGCATTCGATCGTCTCAACGTCGAAATGGCCGACACCGACTACGGACATGTCGAACTGGAAGGTGACGAAATCGGCACACGCTTTTCCGTCGACGCAACCGATTTCCGCACGGAACTGGTCCATCAGGACTGGAATGGTTGGCGCGGTGTCTTCGGCGTTGCAGTCAACGACAAGGACTTGTCGGCAGTCGGTGCAGAAGCGTTCGTACCCCCTTCGCAAACCTTCGACTGGGGCGTATTCGCCATCGAGCGCCGCGAATTCGATCGGCTCGAAGTCGAGTTTGGCGCACGTTTCGACAAGACTGATATCGAAACCGCCGTGGCCGATCGCTCCTTTCAGGGAGCCAGCTTTTCGTTGGGCGGACATTGGGATTTGAACGATGCCTGGCATCTCAAGGCCAGCTTCGATCGGGCTGAGCGTGCTCCGACGGCCGAGGAGCTGTTCAGCTTCGGAGAGCACATTGCTACGGCAAGCGTTGAGTTGGGTGACATCGACCTCGACAGCGAGGTGGCAAACCAGTTCGAGATCGGGTTCAACTACCGTACGGATCGGGTCAGCATCGACGGTAGTGTCTACCTGACCCAGTTCCAGGACTTCATCTACCTGGCGGATACCGGCGAGGTCGACGGCGAATTGCCGATTCGCCAGTGGTCCCAGGCGGACGCCGACTTCTTTGGTCATGAGCTCGAAGCTCGAATCAATTTGGCAGATGGAGAATCGGGTCGATTCGATCTCCGATTGCTGACCGATTCGGTCGACGCCGAACTGGATGGCGGCGGCAATCTGCCACGAATCGTGCCCACTCGATGGGGTGGCGGACTGAACTGGTCGTCTGGCGGCTGGCGCGCAGACCTTCTGGCCATGTCTTATGAACGCCAGTCCGATGTCGCCGAGTTCGAAACCATCACGCCCGGATTCACGAATATCGATCTTGGCGTGGCCTACGCGATCGTGCAGGGCGACTCGGAGTGGGAGTTCTTCGCGCGAGCGCGCAATCTGACGAACGAAGAAGCCCGAGTGCACACCTCATTCCTGAAGGACGATGTGCCTCTGCCAGGTCGCACGTACATCGCAGGTGTTCGCTGGTTCTTCTGATCGAAACCGGAACTGCTGATCAGGCCAGATCGCCGTATCTGGCCTGAACCACCGCAATCGCCGCCAATCCGGCGGTTTCGGTGCGCAGGATTCGTGGCCCCATGCCTTTCGGTCGAAAACCTGCCTGGTGCAATTGCGCCAGGTCACGCGGGGTGAATCCGCCTTCGGGGCCAACGGCGATGACCACCGCTGAAGCTGTCTCCGGAAGCGGCGACGCTCCCTCGGGCTCGGGATGCATGGCAAGTCGAAGCTCGCCTTCGGCAGCCGTGCCCAGTGCGCCGGCCAATTCATGCAACATGATCGGTGCGGCGATTGTCGGCAGGATTGTCCGGCCGCTTTGTTCACAGGCGCTCGCCAACACGTACTTCCAATGCATCAGACGCTTGTCGAGTCGATCCTCGTCGAGTTTTACCTCGGTGCGTTCGGTGATGACCGGCTGCACCGCCGCCACGCCCAACTCTGCTGCCTTCTGCAGCACCAGATCCATCTTTTCGCCGCGTGCCATGGCTTGAACGAGCGTGACGCGAACCGGCGACTCGCGATCGATACGCTCCGACGACTTCAGAACGACCGAAACCACATCCTTGCGGACGTGCGACAGCACGCCGGCGTAGTCGTCACCGTCACCATTGAAGAGGACGATCGGATCACCCTCGCGGAGACGCAATACGCGAACGGCGTGATGGGCGGCGAATTCCGGCAGCAAGACCTGACTGCCCACTTGCATCGGCGCGTCCACATAGACCCTGATCTTGCGCATATCGGCCTCCTTCGCCTTGGCGACTCCATGCCGGTAGTAAAACATGGGCGACGAGGACCTGAACAGGTGGGGAAAGGTGCAGCAGTCGAACGATCAGCGAACTGCCCGTTCGATGCCTTCGGACGCGACTGCCACCATGTCATCGATCTGCGATTCCGTGATGACATACGGCGGCATGAAATAGATGACGTTGCCGAGCGGACGCAACAGCATCTCGTGTTCGAGTCCGTAGCGGTACACCTGCAATCCGCGGCGCTCCTGCCATGGAAAAGGTGTGCGAGTCGAGCGGTCCTGAACGAGTTCGACCGCAGCGATCAGTCCGGTCCGCCGCACGTCCGCGACATTGGGATGTGCGCGCAATGGCGCGAGACGATGCTCCAGATGTTGGCCAAGGGAATTGACCCGTTCCAGCACCGGCTCGGCCTCGAACAGATCGAGCACGGCATTGGCGGCGGCACATGCCAGTGGATTGCCGGTGTAGCTGTGTGAATGCAGGAATGCCTTCCGGGTGTCGTACCGGTCGTAGAAGACGTCGAAGATGCTGTTTCGGGTCAGCACTGCCGACAAGGGCATGAATCCGCCCGTGATGCCTTTCGACAGGCACAGAAAATCCGGAGTGATGCGGGCCTGCTCACACGCGAACAGGGTGCCGGTTCGACCGAAACCAACCGCGATCTCGTCGGCGATCAAATGCACACCGAACTCGTCGCACAGCTTTCTCGCTTCGACCAGATATCGCGGATGAAACATCCGCATGCCGCCGGCACATTGCACCAGCGGCTCCAGAATCAATGCTGCGATCCGATTGCCGTCCTGCTCGAAGATCGCACGCAGCGCCAACGCCGCACGCACGGCACAATCTTCAGCCGACTCGCCCGGTTCGGCGAGATAGGCATCGGGACTGGGTGCAAATCTGGGTTTCAGCAACAGCGGTTCGTAGAGTTCCCGATACAGCCCCAGGTCGCCGACCGACAGCGCCCCCAGGGTTTCCCCGTGATAACTGTTCGTCAGCGCCACGAACATGGGCCGCTCGGAGCCGCCCAACTTGTGCGCATGGAAACTCATCTTCAGCGCAACTTCGACTGCTGCGGAACCATTGTCAGCGAGGAACACCTTGCCCAAACCCGGCGGCGCAACAGCCAGCAGGCGCTCGGCCAAGGTAATGGCCGGCGGATGACTGAACCCGGCGAAGATGACGTGCTCCAGCCGGTCCATCTGCTCCCGGATCGCAGCCTTGATCACCGGATTGCCATGCCCGAACAGGTTCACCCACCAACTGGACACCGCATCGAGGTAGCGCCGGCCATCGTGGTCGTACAGCCATACGCCGTCGCCGCGGGCGATCGGAATCAAGGGCAAGGTCTCGTGGTCCTGCATCTGCGTGCAGGGGTGCCACAAGACGGACAGGTCACGACGCATCCATTGTTCGTTCATCCGGGTATCATCCCGGGCTGTCGCCACCGATACAACTTCACCATGTCGCGTTTCCGTCCCCAAGGTTTTTCCCTGATCGAAATTCTCGTCGTGCTGGTGATCCTTGCGATCCTGGCCACGGTTGTCGTGCCGAAGTTCTTCGGCGAAGTCGACAAGGCTCGGGTCACGAAAGCCAAGACCGATGTGCAGTCGTTCAGCACCGCACTCAATCTCTACAAGCTTCACAATTTTGCCTACCCGAGCACCGATCAGGGCCTGCGCGCCCTGGTGGAAAAGCCGGCGGGCGCGCCCGACGCCCCGAACTGGCAGAGCGGCGGATACATCCAGGAACTGCCCAAAGACCCATGGGGACGCGACTACCAGTATCTGGCACCCGGCCAGCATGGTGAATTCGATGTCTATTCAATGGGTGCCGATGGTCAATTGGGCGGTGAAGGCTTCAACGCGGACGTCGGCAACTGGACTGCGCCGTAAGCGCCATTGAATGCCCATCCCAAGGCCAGCGCTGGGCGTAACGCTGATCGAAGTTCTGGTCGTTCTGGTCATTCTTTCGGTTGTTTCCGGCATTCTGGTGTTGTCGATCGGCTCCGCAGACGGCAACGCGCGGGTCCGGCAGGAAGCGCTCCGTCTGGCAGAACGTATGGACTACGCGTGTGAACGCGCCGAACTGAGCGGCCGCACGATCGGCCTGACGGTCAACGTTGATGGATACGGGTTCATGCGTGCCGAAGGGGATCGTTGGCAACTCGAAACCGACACCAGCTTGCGCCAGTTCAAACTGCCGAAGGGCCTGGAATTGGCCGATGGCAATGTTCGGTCGGGTAGAGACCGGCAATTGGGGCCAAGCGTGTTCTGTTTTGCATCCGGTGAGCGATCTCCCTTCGAACTGACCCTGCGCGCCGGGCCCAACGACGATGTGTACCGGCTGCGCGACCAGTGGCCCAAGCCGACCCGAATCGAGCGCCGGCCGGCACAGGGCAGCACCTGGCAAGTAGTGGAGTCCTGAATGCGCCAACGCGGATTCACGTTGATCGAGGTTCTGGTTGCACTGGCGCTGGTGGCCACGGCCATCACCGCCCTGCTCGCGTCGGCAACCCTGATGGCCCGGCAGTCCGGGCAATTCGAACAACTGAGTTTTGCGCAATGGACGGCGGCCAATGTCCTGACCGAACTGAAGATCACCGAACCTTATCCCCCGGTCGGTGAGCGGCAGGGACGCGGCAGTCTTGGCCCCTACCCGTTCCATTGGACCGTAGTGGTTCAGAACACGCCCGAACCCGGCATCCGGCGAATCGATGTGCGCGTTTTCGGTGGTGAGCAGGCGCAGTCCGATGAGGCCCCCATCACTAGTCTTTCCGGCTTTGCGCTGGAACAGTGACCATGACCCAGCGCGGATTCACGCTCGTGGAAATTCTGGTGGCACTGGCAGTGTTCGCCATTGTTGCCGCAGCGGCATACGCTTCGATTGCGCAGCTCGCTCGAGTCCAAGGGGTTCTCGACACCAAACACAAACGCCTGCGTGAACTGCAATGGAGTGTGGGCGCCCTGGAGCGCGATTTGCGCGATGCGCTCAATCGATCGTCCCGCAACAGTCAGGGCGCCATCGAACCGGCTCTGGCCGGCCGCCCGGACACCCTGCTGCTCAGCCGCAGCGGTCGTGCCAACATGCCAGGCCAAATGCGCGCCAACGTCGAGCGGGTCTCGTGGCAGTGGCGTGACGGAAACCTGCAACGCCAGGCTTGGCCCTATCTGGATGGCGCTCGCATGGAATTGGTCGAGCCGGTGATCATGCTCGAACGCACCGAGCGAGTGGTTTTTGCCTATCTGCATCCGGACGGCCGCTGGCTCGATCAGTGGCCGATTGCCAATACCCCGTTTCCGGAACGATTGCCGCGTGCGGTGCGGTTCACGTTGGAAACCGAAGACTTCGGCACTCTGCAGCGGCTCGTCGCCTGCACGGAGTTCAGCGGTACCGCGATCCGACCCGAGGTCGGCCCATGAAACCGCTGCACCGGCCACCCCGTGGCGTCGCGCTGATTGTCATCGTTCTGCTGATCGCAGTGGGTCTGGTCATCGTCGGAAGCCTGATCGAATCGAACCAGTTGGCGCAGGCGCGTGTCCGCAACCTGACGCGCGAACAACAAGCCTCGCAATACGCGAGTGGCCTGGAAGCATGGGGCCGCGGCATGCTTGGCCGTGATCTCGAAGCAGGCTCTGCAGACCATCTCGGGGAATCCTGGGCGATGCCGATGCCTCCGATCGATGTGCCGGGAGGCCGCATTACCGGCCGACTTGAAGAACTGAACGGCTGCCTGAACGTGAATGCCTTGGTCAGAAACGGCCTTCCGGAGCCGGTCACGCGCGCGCGCTTCGAACGTCTGGTCGACAACCTTCGTCTGAACCGTGATCTTGTCGATGCCCTGACCGATTGGGTGGATCCGGACAGCGTGCCGATGCCCAGAGGCGCCGAGGATGCGGCTTATCTCGGCCAGATGCCGGCCTATCGCACCGCCAATCAGCCGATGCTGGATCGTTCGGAATTGCGCATGGTCCGCGGTATCGACGCCAAGGTCTTTGATCAGTTGAGTCCCCACCTGTGCACCTTGCCGGCCGGCGCGCCGATCAATCTGAATACGGCCAGCACCATGGTCTGGATGGCTGTGGTGCCCGGGCTCACGGAGCCACAAGCAGAGAACTTCAACGAACGCGGTCGCGCCAGACATCTCGATCTGGCGGGCATCGAGCAACAGCTGCTCGGGCTCAACCTGCAATTCGATCACCCCAAGCAACTCGGCGTATCGAGCACGCACTTTCTGGCGCAAGCGGATATCGAATTGGATGGTGCGCCGTTCCGCTACTTCTACCGGTTCGAGCGAGTCGGCGAACTGGTGCGCGTGGACCGGCGCAGTCGCGGCGTGTTCTGAGCCCGGTACAATCAATTTTTCAGAGGTTCATCATGGACACCTTACCGATCGAAGTCCGCGCGTCCGCCAAGTATCGGCTGGGGATGCCGACCGCCGAGTTCTTCAAACACTATTGGCAGAAACAGCCCCTGCTGATCCGCGAGGCGTTCGCCGATTTCCAGTCGCCGATCACGCCGAATGATCTGGCGGGTCTGGCGCTGGAACCGCTGGCGCTGTCGCGGATCGTCAGCCATGACCGCCGCCGTGACGCCTGGAAACTCGAAACCGGACCATTCACCGAGTCGCGATTTGCGCGAGCCGGCAAGCGCGACTGGACCCTGCTGGTCCAGGACGTCGACAAATGGGATGCCGATGTCGCTGGCTTGTTTGATTCATTCGATTTCCTGCCGCGTTGGCGCATCGACGACATCATGGTGTCGTATGCCGTCGAGGGTGGATCGGTCGGTGCACACGTCGACCAGTACGACGTCTTCCTGCTGCAGGGTCTGGGTCAGCGCCGCTGGCAGATCGACGTGGATCCCGAAGCACCTCGTGCCTTCCGGGAAGACGTCGAGCTCAAGCTGCTGAAGGAATTCTGGCCGACCCACGATTGGGTGCTTGGCCCCGGCGACATGTTGTATTTGCCGCCCAACGTGCCGCACCATGGCGTGGCACTCGACGAATGCCTGACCATTTCAGTGGGCATGCGTGCACCGGCGATTGCCGAAATGGTGGGCGATCTTGCGGACTCTTTTGCCGAGCACCGGACCGAGGACGATCGCTTCACTGATCCGGATCTGAAAGCCGCCAAGGATCCGTTCGAGATCGACCAGGCTGCAATCGGCCGTGTCCGGACCGCCCTGAAGCCGTTGCTCGACATGGACGACACCGCACTCGGCCAATGGTTCGCGCGGTTCATCACGCGTTACCGCTCGGCGCAGGAACCGGTCGGCCCACAGAAGCCCCTCACCCGTGCACAGTTGGAGCAGAGACTGAAGCGCAAGGATCGCCTGCAAGTCCATCCATTCGCGCGAATGGCGCGGGTCCGGCAGCCACGCGGCGTGCGCGTGTTTCTTGCCGGTCAAGCAATCGATATGAGCCAGTCCTGTTATGCGCACTTGTCTGGCAATGGATTTGGCCATGGAGAATTCCTGACGCTCAACCCACCCGAGCAGGAACTTTTGCGCGCGTTGCTCAATCAAGGGTTGCTGGTCTTTGCGAAAGGATGAGCCCATGAGTCGAACCTTCACATTGCGCGAAGCAAACTACCAGACCGATTTTGCGGCGCTGCAGGCCATCCGTGAACCGGTATTCATTACGGAACAACAGTTCCCGATCGAAGAGGAATGGGACGCGTTGGATCCGCTGTCGCGGCATGTTCTGGCGCTCGACGAGCACGGCCAACCCATCGCAACAGGCCGCCTGACGCCGGAACACAAGATCGGCCGAATGGCGGTATTGCCGGAATGGCGCGGCGCCGGTGTCGGTGCGGCGATCGTGCAGAAGTTGATCGATTTCGCTCGTGAACAGGGCTTCGAATCGGTGTCGCTGCACAGTCAGATGCACGCGGTGCCGTTCTATGCGCGGGCCGGGTTTGTCGCTTCGGGTGAATCGTTCGACGAATGTGGCGCACCCCATCAGTTGATGGTGCTGAAACTGGCCGACACGCTTGATCCAAACCGCGTGCACCAATTTGATCGCGCCGCAGACGTGCGCCGCTTTGCAGTGGAGGTGGCACGTGGCGCCCGGCATCAGTTGATGATGTCGGCGCGCGAGCTGGAATTCGACCTGTTCGATCACGACGACTTCGTCGATGCCGTCAAAGCCGTGGCGCTGGCCGGACGGAATGTCTGTGTGCGCTTGCTGGTCGATGACATCCGCGCTGCAGTCGAGCGGGATCATCGACTCGTGCAGTTGGCCCAGAGACTGAGCAGCAAGATCGAAGTGCGCCGCCCGAACGTTGAATGGTCCGGTTCGGATCGTCCAGCCGTGCTGCTGAACGATGCCGGTGGCTGGCTGAAGCGGAACGACCCTGCCCGGTTCGACGCCGAAGGTGCCCTCCTCGACCGTCCTCGGCAACGCGAACTGCAACTGGCGTTCGACCGAATCTGGGAGCACGCGGAACCGGAAACCCGTCTGCGCCTGCTGAAGATGTCCTGATTCGATCGCGCTCGACAGAATCCCCGTCAGGTTGCGGTCACACCGCGAGAGACTCGCAGGTGTGATTCGCAGATTGCACCCCAACGGCCTTTTGATTTCCCGGTCGTCGACCCAGCCGATCTGAGCGCACGGGTCCACGAGATCTATCCCTCGTCACCACAGACTCTTGGCAACAACGTCGCCGACGCCAGTCACCTGACACTGATCGAACAGCCATCAGCTGTCTAACTGACCAAGCGAACCAAAGGGGCGGCGAGTTCTCCCACAGACAGTCTTTCCGCAAAAAAGCGCCTTCGAAGGCTCAAGAGGTCATTCGATCCCAGAACGACTTCACGCCATCCAGCCATGACGTCTGACGAGGGGTGTGTTCACGACCTTCCTCGTTGAAGGTTTCCTCGAATTCCTTCATCAGCTCGCGCTGGCGTTTGGTGAGTTTGACCGGCGTCTCGACGACGACCCGGCACAGGAGATCACCCACGTGATTGCTGCGCACGGACTTGACGCCCTTGCCGCGCAGCTTGAAGAGTTTGCCGGTCTGGGTTTCCGACGGGACCTTGATGATGGCTTCGCCGTCGAGTGTCGGAATGATCACTTCGCCACCCAGGGCCGCCTGCGAGAAGCGGATCGGCACTTCACAATACAGATCATTTTCGCGCCGTTCGAAGATCTTGTGCTCGCGAACGTTCACTTCGACATACAGATCACCCGCCGGAATGCCGTTTGCACCCGCCTCACCTTCACCGGTCAGGCGAACACGGTCACCGGTATCCACACCGGCCGGAATCTTCACCGACAGCGTCTTGTTCTGCTGGACCAGGCCATGCCCGCGGCACGACTTGCATGGGTTCTCGATGCGCTTGCCGCTGCCATTGCAATGTGGGCACGCCTGCTCGACATGAAAGATGCCACGGGCAACCGCAACCCGACCGCGACCGCGGCAGGTCTGGCATGTATTGACCTTGCCATCATCGGAGCCAGAGCCTTTGCAAGGCTCACACGCCACGGCAGTCGGAATCTCGAACTCTTTCTGGACACCGAATACGGCCTCCTCCAGATCAAGCTCCATGACATATCGCAGATCGGACCCACGCTGCTGCCGCCGCCGGCCACCACCGAAGATGTCGCCGAAAATGTCCCCGAAGATATCGCCGACGTCGTTGAAGCCTTGACCACCCCGGCCACCCGATCCACCCTCGAATGCGGCATGTCCATGTCGGTCGTAGGCAGCACGCTTGTCGCCATCGGACAGGATTTCGTATGCCTCCTTGACTTCCTTGAACTTGGCTTCGGCTTCCTTGTCGCCGTCATTCCGGTCCGGGTGGAATTTCATCGCGAGACGGCGATACGCCTTCTTGATGTCTTCTTCGGCTGCGGTCTTTTCCACACCCAGAATTTCGTAGAAATCTCTTTTGCTCATGGCGCATCACGGTTGCACGGGGCTGTCCCCTGGAAACGACGAACCCGGAACGCCTGCGCGTCCCGGGTCGGCTTGGTCTGCTTCGGACCAGTTACTTGTCGTTCTTGACCTCGGTGAACTCGGCATCGACGACGTCATCGCCACCGCTCGAGGCCTGCGGGCCAGGGCCAGGACCCGGGCCGGCGCCGCCCTGACCTGCTGCAGCCGCCGCAGCGAGTGACTGCGCCGCCTGTTCGAGTGCCGCGACCTTCGACTCGATCTTCGCCTTGTCGTCGCTCTTCAGCACGCTCTCGAGGTCTTTGACCGCTTCCTCGATCGGACCAACCTGGTCACCCGGCACCTTGGCGCCATGTTCCTTCAGCATCGAACGAACCTGGTGCACGAGACCATCGGCCTTGTTCTTCGTTTCGGCGAGTTCGCGGAACCGCTGGTCTTCGTCGCGAGCCGCTTCAGCTTCACGCACCATGCGCTGGATTTCGTCATCCGACAGACCCGACCCGGCCTTGATTTCGATGCGCTGTTCCTTGCCGTTCTTCTTGTCCTTCGCCGATACATGCAGAATGCCGTTGGCATCGATGTCGAACGTCACTTCGACCTGCGGCATGCCGCGCGGTGCGGGTTCAATCCCTGCCAGGTCGAACTTGGCGAGCGACTTGTTGAAGCGGGCCTGGTCACGTTCACCCTGCAACACGTGCACGGTGACTGCCTGCTGGTTGTCGTCGGCCGTAGAGAAGACCTGCGAGGCCTTGGTCGGAATGGTCGTGTTCTTTTCGATCAGCTTCGTGAACACGCCGCCGAGCGTTTCGATGCCGAGCGACAGCGGCGTCACGTCGAGCAGCAGCACATCCTTGACCGTACCGGTCAGGACGCCGGCCTGAATGGCCGCACCCATGGCCACTGCCTCGTCGGGATTCACGTCCTTGCGCGGTTCCTTGCCGAAGAACTCGGTCACGGCTTGCTGCACACGCGGCATACGCGTCATGCCGCCGACCAGAATCACTTCATGGATATCGCTTGCCTTCAGTTTGGCGTCGTTCAACGCGATCCGGCACGGCTCGATGGTCTTCTTGATGAGATCTTCGACCAGCGATTCCAACTTCGAACGCGTCAGGCGCATTTCGAGATGGACCGGGTTACCGTCAACCTGCGTGATGAACGGCTCGTTGATGTCGGTCTGCGCACGCGAACTCAACTCGATCTTCGCGCGTTCGGAAGCCGACTTGATGCGCTGCAGGGCAATCGCGTTCTTTTTCAGATCGACGCCATGCTGCTTTTCGAACTCGTCGAGGACGAAGTCGATGATGCGCTTGTCGAAGTCTTCGCCGCCCAGGAACGTATCGCCGTTCGTCGCCAGCACTTCGAACTGCTTCTCGCCATCAATCTCGGCGATTTCGATGATGGAAACGTCGAAGGTGCCGCCGCCGAGATCATACACGGCAATCTTGCGGTCCTTGCCGCCGGTCTTGTCGAGGCCATAGGCCAGCGCCGCCGCGGTCGGCTCATTGATGATGCGCTTCACTTCCAGACCGGCAATGCGGCCAGCGTCCTACGTGGCCTGGCGCTGGCTGTCATTGAAGTAGGCAGGCACCGTGATCACGGCTTCCGTGACCGGCTCACCGAGGAAATCCTCGGCCGTCTTCTTCATCTTCATCAGAACCTTGGCGGACACTTCCGGCGGCGCCATGCGCTTGCCGTCGCTCGTCGCTACCCAGGCATCACCATTCTCATGGGCCAGGATCGAATACGAAACCAGATCGAGATCCTTCGTCACTTCGGCATCGGTGAACTTGCGGCCGATGAGGCGCTTCACCGCGTAGAAGGTGTTCTTTGGATTGGTGACCGCCTGGCGTTTGGCCGAGGCACCAACCATCACTTCGCCATCTTTGGCGAAACCGATGATCGACGGCGTCGTGCGATCGCCTTCCGAGTTTTCAATGACCCGAACCTGTCCGCCGTCCATGATGGCGACGCAGGAGTTGGTGGTGCCCAAATCGATACCGATGATCTTGCCCATGGGAATTCCCCTTGAATTGTTTTGGCCGTTTGGCCGACTGGTTCGCAGTTGAGGTTTCGTGAATGACTTTTCAAGAGCGCGGCTCACGATCCCTGGTCGGGATCGTTGCGCGCCATTCAGGCATCGGTGGGGGTGGACGGCGCCTCGGCGACCGTCACCATGGCCGGACGCAGCAAGCGCCCATGCAGGGTGTAGCCCTTCTGCATGACGTTGACGATGGTTCCGGCCGGGTGCTGACTGGTCGGCAACATCGCCATCGCCTGATGCAATTCCGGATTGAATGCGGCCGCCACAGGGTCGATCACCGCCATACCGTGGTTTTCGACAGCCCTGAGCAGGACTTTCAGCGTCAATTCGACGCCGGCACGCAGTTTTGCAGGATCGGCGCTGGCCTGAGCCAGACCCGCTTCCAGACTATCGAGCACCGGCACGATGTCGCCCAGAAGCCGCTCGCCGGCAAACTTGCGCGCCTGCTCGGCGTCACGGGCCGCGCGTTTGCGCAGGTTGTCCATCTCGGCCAACAGGCGGATCTGGTCTTCGCGGGCGGTCTGCAGTTGGTTCTGCAACTGCTCCAGCTCGGATTCGGCGGCCGGCAAGTCCTGCTCGGCATCGAAGGGCTGGCCTTCGGCGGAAGTCTGCGTCATGGGGGTCTCCAAAAAGTTCCAGAAAGTACGGACCCCGCGCAGATGGGGGCCGTGACGGAAGTATCAAGGGGACCGGCGCCCGGACACTGCAATCTTCACACTGATGACCAGCGCGAACGTCGACAGCACCGCCCACATGACCGCCCAAATGCTCGCCGGCAACCAGGTCATGGCGGCCATGGTGTGCGCATCGGTCCGGACTTGTTCGCTGGAAGACAGCAAAAACACCGTAAACAGGCTGCCATAGCCATCCAGGATCAACTGCAGCGCCAGGACATCGACCAACCCATCGCGCGCGCCGGCGGGCAATTTGAGCCCGGCCAACAACAATACGGCAGTCAACCCGAGTGCAGCCCCCACACCAAACAGGTTGCGCAGAAACAGCAAACACAGCAGAGCAAACATCACGGCCAGACCGATCAACAGCGCACGCGCGCTCAACAGCCGCGCATGGAGTGCCAGCAGGACTCCGCCAAAAACGGCACTGCCGACGTAACCCGCGCTGGCCACGACCCAGCGCCAACCGCCGGCCGTCGTGGCCACGCCGGACAGATCCGGTTCGACCCGGAACCGGAGAAATTCGCCTCCGGTGACGATTGCCGCCAAACCGTGGCTGAGTTCGTGGACAAACGTCCCGAACAAGCGGAACGGATACACCAGCCAGCCCAGCCAGGGCACTTGCCACAGTCCGATCAAGACCAGCGCCAATGCCGCCAGGCTGAGCCAACGCGCCCAGGTTCGATCGACCGCGAGGGCGGACGATCCGAACCGGGTTGCGCCAGAATCGGTCACTTGACGCTGCGGCGGCGTGAGGCCGGTTTCGTTGGTTTTCGGGTTGGCGCCTGTTGGGCTTGCTTGTTCTTCTGACGCGCCAGGACTCGCTTCTGACGTTGCTCCAGATAGTCGATGATGCACCCGGCGACATCGACCCCGGTGGCTTTCTCGATCCCTTCCAGGCCCGGCGAAGAATTGACCTCCAGAACCAACGGCCCTCTGCGGGATCGCAGCAAGTCGACGCCGGCGACGCCCAGGCCCATCACGGCAGCGGCGCGAATCGCGACTTCGCGCTCAGCTTCAGTCAGGACGGTCGCTTCGGCAAAACCGCCGCGGTGAAGGTTCGAGCGGAACTCACCGGCCTTGGCTTGCCGACGCATGGATGCAACCACACGGCCGCCAACGACAAAGCAGCGCACGTCGGCGCCCTTCGCCTCACCGATGAATTCCTGGACGATGAAGTTGGCATAAAGCCCACGGAACGCTTCGATCACACTGCGCGCAGCACTGAGTTTTTCGGCAAGTACCACGCCCTGCCCCTGCGAACCTTCGACCAGTTTGATCACGTGCGGCGGCTTGCCGAGCATGTCGATCAGGTCATTGGTGTCGTCCGGATTGTCCCCGAACACCGTCTTCGGCAATCCGATTTCCTGTTCCGCAAGCAGTTGCAGGCATTTGAGCTTGTCGCGCGCACGCAGCACGGCTTCCGAACGATTGGGGGTAAACACTTTCATCATTTCGAACTGGCGCAGCACGGCCGAACCGTAACGCGTGACGGATACGCCGATGCGCGGAATGACCGCATCAAATTCAGGCAAGGACTTGCCCTTGTAGTGCATGCCGAATTTGCCGGGCTCGATGCACAGGTAACAACGCAAGGGATCCAGCACACGGACGCTATGTCCGCGTGTGCGTGCTGCCTCGACCAGTCGCTGCGTCGAATACAGTTTGCTGTTGCGCGAGAGGATGGCGATTTTCATGATTTCGGCTCCGGCTTCGGCTGACCGAGCACATAGGATTGGGCGGGATCCACCAGGACACGACCGATGAGTGCGGTCCGTCCCAGCAACATGGGGAACAGCATCTCACGCCTGTTTGCCAGGTTTATTTCAATTTCGTAGCGTTCACCGGCGATCGACAACGGTGTACGAATGAATGGTCGCAGTGTTCGGGTACCGCCTGAGTCGGTTACCTCGCGTTTGTCGCGAATGGGTGCTTCGAACCATTTTTTCCGCCGACGCCGGCGGGCAATCGGATCGACCGCAAACCGGATCCACGGCTCACCTTGTTCGACGAACTCCTCGGCTCGCTCGACATGCAGACACGACGATCGTGCGCCGGTATCAAGTTTGGCGCGAATCGCGACCAGGCCAAGTGCCGGCAAGCCGACCCATTCGCGCCAGCCCAGAATGATCTTCGAATCCGTCATCGTACCCTGCCTCCGTGCCCATAAGCGTAGCGCGGCGTTGCCTTCGCCGATGCAATGCCAGCTTACTGAACTGGCAGTTCCTTCAGGGAGAAGCTGTCCAGAAACAATCCATGGGCACCACCGGGCGCTTTGGCGGTGGCGATGATCGTCGGGTCAGGTTCACCGGCGTGAAACGCAGCATGATGGATCTGCATGCACAAGGTGCGATACCACCCTCCCGACCCGCGGTTCACGAAGGTCCACTCGATCGACCATCGTTCGCCCTTGGGTGTCAACTCGATCACTGCCTGAGCCCCGGGAATATTGATGGCAGCGGCACAGGCGCGCGCTTGCGCCTCGGACGGCAAGGACACGCGCAGCGTGAACTCGAACATCTGGTACCAGGGCAGTTCGTAGTCGTGCGTCAGTGTGCGGATACGAGGACGTTTCGCCACCCACAGAACCACAAAAACGACCAGGATTGGCGCATAGATCAACCAGAGCAAACGGAAAGTGTCCATGTCCTGCCCACAAGTGTGAAACAACTACCCGATACAGACATGCTCGGGATACGGCGTGTTATCGCCGCAGCCGCTCAAGGAGCCCATCCAGTTCGTCGAGGCTGTGATACGCAATGACAATCTTGCCGCCCTTGTTGCCATGCTGGATGTTGACGCGCGTGGCCAGCCGCTCGGACAGCTCGGTTTCGAGCTGGGTGACGTTGGGATCGGCCTTGGCCTTGCCCTTGCCACCATTGGCGCCATTCTTTTGGGCCGTGAGTTGCTGTTCATTACGGACTCGCTCTTCGAGTTCACGCACTGACCAGCCGCCATCGGCAGCGGCCAGCGCCAGCGCCACGGCGCGTGACGTCGGCAAGGTGATCAGCGTACGTGCATGGCCCATTTCCAGACGCCGCTTCTCGAGCAGGCTGCGCACGGTTTCAGGCAGTTCCAGCAAACGCAGCAGATTGCTGACGGCAGCACGCGAACGGCCCACGGCCTCGGCAGCCTGTTGGTGGGTCAATGCAAATTCATCGATCAGTCGCTTGAGTGCCGTAGCTTCTTCAAGCGGGTTCAGGTCTTCGCGCTGGATGTTTTCGATCAGCGCCATCGCGATTGCGGCCTGGTCCGGCACGGCACGCAACACGACCGGTACGCGTTCCAGACCCGCCAACTGGGCGGCGCGCCAACGACGTTCGCCGGCGATGATTTCGTAGCGGTCCTTGCCAACCGGCCGAACGACGATCGGCTGGATCAGACCTTGGGCCTTGATGGATTCCGCCAGTTCGTTCAGGCGGTCCGGGTCCATGCCGGTACGCGGCTGGTACTTGCCCGGCTGCATCGCGGTGATGGCCAGCTCGGTCAACGTTTCGCCGCCGGTGGATCCGGATTCGGGCGCGGGCCCCGTGTCCATGCCGAGCAGGACATCAAGACCGCGACCCAGACCAGGGCGTTTTTTCGCTAAAGACATGTAGATTCCTAGGGCGCCGCCGGTTGGTCCGGCGCCTTGCTGCGTTCACGACGGATGACTTCGCCAGCCAGTCCAAGATAGGCGATCGCGCCACGCGATTCGCGGTCGTATTGCGAGATCGGCAAACCATGCGACGGCGCTTCCGCCAGACGCACGTTACGCGGCACCACCGTCCGGTAGACCTTGTCGCCGAAATGTTTGGTGAGCTGATTGGACACATCGTTGCCGAGGTTGTTGCGCACGTCGAACATGGTGCGCAGGATGCCCTCGAGTTCGAGTTCCGGGTTGATTCTGGTCTTCACCGCCTTGATGGTGTTCATCAGTGCGGACAAACCTTCGAGCGCAAAATATTCGCACTGCATCGGCACCAGGACACCCTGGGCAGCAGTGAGCGCATTCAGCGTCAGCAGACTCAAGGATGGCGGACAATCGATGATGACGTATTGGTAACGCGACAACACAGGCGCCAACACCGAACGCAATCGGGTTTCGCGCGCCATTTCGTCCATCAACTTCACTTCGGCTGCGGTCAGGTCGCCGTTACCCGGCAACAGGTCGAATCCGCCCTGCGTCGGCACGATGCACTCATCGGCAGTGGCTTCTTCCAGCAGCGCCTCGCAGCCGTTGGGCTTCGCCTGTGACTTGTCGATACCCGAGGCCATGGTGGCATTACCTTGCGGGTCGAGGTCGATCAGCAGGACCTTGCGGCGCGCGTCAGCAAGTGCCGCCGCCAGGTTGACCGCGGTGGTGGTCTTGCCGACGCCGCCTTTTTGGTTGGCAATGGCGATGATCCGGGTCATGGGGACAATATCGAGGGAAAAACGGGCGTGAATGTTAGCACTTCGATCGCCCGTTCATTCGGAACCGGCGCAGACTCGTGCCGACCAACCTGACTCATTCAGGCTTGGCTGGCCCTTCCAGTGTCATTTTTCGGCGGGCACAGCACCGGAGCCGAACAGGAACCGCAGCGGTTCCTCAAGCCGAGCCGCCCAGGAGCGCTCGTCGTGGGCGGCGCCAGGGTAAACCACCGTGCGCCAATCCGCCGGCGAATAGCCGGCAGCCTTCAACGCTGCATCGGCCCGGACCTGGAGCGGACCATACAGTTCATCGAGGGTCGCTGTACCGTGGTCAAACCAGAATCGATTTCTGCCGGGCTCGGGCAAATGTTCGCCGAACCAGTCGATCAGGGCATCGTCGAGCGGATTGTCGGCACCCGGGAATCCGCCGGGCCAATGGGTCGACAGACAGCCCGCAGCCCCGAACACCCCAGGATGGCGCAGCATGGCGTACCAGGACACCAGGCCACCCATGCTCGAACCCATGATCACGGTGGACGCCGCATCGGGCGAAACCTCGTATCGGCGGTCGATCACCGGCTTCAATCCATGAACCAGAAACTGGACATACTGGTCCGACCGCACCGGGCCATCATAAAGGAAGGTTTTCGCATCCCGACGCTGGGCCATCTGGGCCTTGATCGCTTCAGGCGCCAAAGTTTCGAATGGCTGTTGCGGCTGATAGTCGGCATGGCGGGGGCCAGGCAGGCTGTGCACCGCCACCACGATGAACGGCCGAACGGCGCCGGATTCCTGCAGCCGACCGGCCACTTCATCGACCTGCCACTCCTGACCGTTCCAGGAACCCTGCGCGTCGAACAGCATCTGACCATCGTGCATGTACAGCACTGCGTACGGTGCCTTGGCCGGGTATCCAGGCGGCAA
>JBEIPT010000267.1:0-5407 GCA_040376895.1 Lysobacteraceae bacterium
AGTGCTTGCCTAAACCCCTCCTTGCGTTTCGCTTTGCGAAGCGCAAGGGCGAAGTGCTTGCCTAGCCCCTCCCAACCCTCCCCGAACATCGGGGAGGGCTTTGTTTGCGGCTTCAACCGCGATACGACAGTCTTTCAGCTGTGGGAGCTACGACGGAGTTTCGGACTGGCCATAGCCCTCCCCGAACATCAGGGAGGGCTTTGTTTGCGGCTTCAACCGCGATGCGACACGCTTCGAGGCATCGCGGCTGAAGCCGCTCCCACAGTGAGACACCGCCGCCAAAGGTGCGTTCCTCAGGTCATCAACCTGCAGGAACTGCGACGAAGTTTCGGACTGGCCATAGCCCTCCCCGATGTTCGGGGAGGGTTGGGAGGGGCTAGGCAAGCACTTCGCCCTTGCGCTTCGCAAAGCGAAACGCAAGGAGGGGTTTAGGCAAGCACTTCGCCCTTGTGCACTGCTTGGCGAAATCGACCTGATCAGGCGTCGCCGGTTGCAGTCGCCGGCGCAGAAGTGCTCCCATTGCGCAGACCTTGCCAAGGGAATTCAGACTGCTCGGTAAACCACGGCACAGCATCCAAGCCGTTCCGAGCGTTTCCGAGGCTCACCATGCTGCCGTTTGACGCTGCATCAACTTCGGACTCGAACCCCGCGCAGAAAGGAAACGCTGATGCCCGTAAAACGATGGACAATAACTCTTGGCCTTCTTCTGTTGCTGGCTGTCTCCGAAGTGGCGGCTGGTTCGTTCGAACAAGCCCTGGAAGAGGCCAACCGCGCGATTGCCGAGAAGCAATGGCAAGCCGCTGCGGAAGCCTTTGGCGCCGCGGCAGCAGTCCGCGATCTGGATGCTGGTCAGCATTACAACTACGCCTGCGTACTCGCGCTGAGCGGCTCGGTCGACCGGGCCATTCAGGCACTCGAGGCGGCAGTGAATGCCGGCTATACCGACCGTGCCCACATGGAGCGGGATCCCGATCTGGCAGCACTGCGCGCAGATCCGCGCTATGCAAAGCTGCTGGAGCATGCAGACGCCCTCCGCAAGCTGGATCAGCGGCAGTACGGGGCCAAAGCCATAGAAACGCCTTACGCCGAGACGCTCAGCGAAGCGGAGCGGATAGCTGGCTTGTCACGACTCTGGTCCGAGGCCAAGTACAACTTCGCCAATTTTGATCTGGTACCCGATCTGGATTGGGACGCGCTCTATCTCAAGACGCTGCCCAAGGTTCAACAGACTCCGCGCACTCAGGACTACTACCGGGAGCTCATCGCGTTTCTGGCGCAGTTGCAGGATGGGCACACCGGCGTCTTTCCCCCCGATGCTCTGGCCGCGCAGTTCTACAGCAGCCCACCCTTGAGCACCGAATTGATCGAAGGTCGCGTGATGGTGACCGAGATCCTTGATGACAGCCTGAAGCAGGCGGGACTGAAGCGAGGCACTGAAATCCTTGGTATCGATGGGCTGGCAGTGCACGACTATGTGCGGCAGTCCGTAATGCCTTGGGTCTCCGCTTCGACGCCGCAAGATCTGAGGCACCGTGCCTACGGTTTTGAGTTGCTGCTCGGACCCGTCGATCGCCCGCTGAAACTTCGCGTCGGGCACGAGGGACAGGACCCCTTTGAAGTCAGTCTCCGCCGTTGGAGCCCCTCGGAGCGCGCTGAGCTGAAGATCCCTGGCAAACCAGCATTTGCGTGGAAGGTGCTGCCTGGGGAAATCGCGTACGTTGCCCTGAACCATTTTGACAACACCGAGGCTGCGGATCAGTATTTGAAGCATTTCGACGAGATCAGGAAGGCCAAGGCAATCATCCTTGATGTCCGCCGCAATGGCGGTGGCAACGGCGGCGAGGGCTATCGCATTCTGGCCACGCTGACTGATGAAGCGCTCGCCACCTCGCAGTGGCAAACCCGCAAATACGTATCGGCCTGGCGCGCCTGGGGCCTGACGCAGGCGCCGATCGGTGAGACCGGCAGCTGGCCTGCCGACCCGGATCGGCACTATCGAGGCAAAGTGGCGGTACTGACCAGTGCTCAGACTTATTCCGCCGCCGAAGATTTCGTTGGCGCCTTCAAGGGTTTGAAGCGTGGCCCGGTCATCGGCGAGGCGACCGGCGGCAGCACCGGACAGCCCTTGTTCCTCCAACTCCCCGGCGGCGGATCGGCACGCATCTGCAGTAAGCGCGATCGCTTGGCGGACGGCACGGAGTTTGTCGGCGTTGGCATACAGCCGGATGTCACCGTCACGAACACCGTGGACACTTTCCTTGCCGAGCACGATCGAGTGCTGGACGAAGCCGTACGTCAATTGCAGGAAATTCGCTGACACTTGACCGCGCCCTGTCCATGCGGCGCGGGCCAGATTCCACTCTTCTGTTTGCCCAGGCAAGGCCACAAGCAATTGCCTGAACCCCTTTCGGCGCTCCTCGAAGCCTCTGGAACAAGGGTTCCATCATGGCCAGAGTCGGAAATCCGGAAAATCTTGAGACAATCCCGAACGCAGCGCCGGGTTCGATGCGCGAATCAGCATATCGAACGGGTCGATCCAGGCTCCGGCAGGGCATGCATGCGCGCTTCATCGCGTTGGATTCGAGTGGCTCGCTCGGTCGGGTCGGAGATCGATTCCGAAAAAAAATCGATCGTATTGGTACAAGGGTGTTGACTTCGGTTTCTGAATCAGCATAATGCGCGGCTCACCGCGGGAATAGCTCAGTTGGTAGAGCACGACCTTGCCAAGGTCGGGGTCGCGAGTTCGAGTCTCGTTTCCCGCTCCAGTTTCAACAAAACCTCGGCACGCCGAGGTTTTGTGTTTTCAGGGTGGAAGATCGCCACGGCAATGCTTTATCGCATTGCGAGCTGCACAGCAGCCGGGCTATTCTTTCACCCCCACCGGCCTGGTGGCAGAAAGGTTATGCAGCGGCCTGCAAAGCCGTCTATGCCGGTTCGATTCCGACCCAGGCCTCCATTTTTACTGTCTCGCCCGGATGGCGAAATCGGTAGACGCAAGGGACTTAAAATCCCTCGGCCAAAAGCCGTGCCGGTTCGACCCCGGCTCCGGGTACCAGTTTCTGCGAGCAACACGAATTGTGCGGGCCTAGTCGGTTTCCGATTGTCCAACTCGGCGACAATCCGCACATGAAACTTCTGACGGCAGCCTTTCTGCTGATTCCCTTGAGTGCACACGCCGGCCCGGAATGCCCGGTTGATCACTGCGTGCGCATCGTTGGCAATACCTATGAACCGGTGCAACTGGATATCTGGGCCGGCGAAACCGTCCGGTTCGACTACTCCGGCGCACATCCACTTCGCCAGGTTCGGTCCGCCACTGGCACGTCGGCCTATACGCCCAATCCGTTGTTGTGTGATGACGTTTCAGTCACCCATCCGAATTGCGAAATCACGCTGACCGTACCCGGTGATTTTTTCTACATCTGTGTCGTCCATGCGTTCATGGACATGCGCGGATCCATCCGGGTGTTCGATCCGGTGTTGTTCCGCGATTCGTTCGACTGATCCGTTCAGGGCGATCGAGGATCCGGTCCGTCAATCGCCGCCGCCACCGCCGTCACCACCACCACCATCGCTGCCACTATCGGAACTGTCGTTGCCATCATCGCCGGCACGGCGGTCATCGCCATAGCCCGAACTGCTGCCGCCATACGCCGCCCCGGCAGTGCTGCCGCTCGTGGCGTTGGCGGACGGCTTGCCGCCCTTGTTCGCGATCGCTCGTTGGCGCATTTCGGCGAGTTCCTGCGGACTCATGATGTTGAAATGAGGTTGCGAGGAGGATTCAATCTTCGCCTGGGCAAAGCCGAGGACCGCCATGAATCCGAACAGTCCTGTGCCGAGCAGGCAGATGGCCAGTACGGTCGGGCTCTCGGCGAAGAACAACATGATCAGGCAAAATACAGCGATGAACAGGCTTGTATAGCGCATGGCGGTCAGGTTCGGTCGGTGGGGGTGCGGAGTTGGATGAGGCGCGCTGCAAGCAATTCGGCCATCTGGCGCAGCACCAGTTCATGGCGTTCTGAATAGAAACCGGCCTCGCTGTGTTCGCTGTCGAGCACACCCAGAACCAGATGTTCGTCCAGCACGGGTATGGCGAGCTCCGACAGCCGACGGTTGTCGTCGAGGAGATATCGAGGATCGAGCCTTGTGTCGTCCACGCGGACCACGACCTTGTGCTCGGCGGCGTAGCCGACGATTCCGTGCCCGAATCGCAAGGTGATCGAGTTTTCGATCATGCCCGCTGCCTTGAGTTTGGGCCCGAATACGGCGACTTGGGTCAAGGTCAGGCCGTCCGGATTACTCAGATAGACGACACAGTCTTCCAGACCCAGTGCGGCGATGGCCTGCGACGTCACTGCCCAAGCCGCCTCGCGAGGCGACTGCGCCTTGCGCAGCAGGCCAAGCAGATGCGCGAGTGTGGCCTCGGCGACGGCATCGGGTTGGAGCGGAGGGCAACCGGTCATCTGGGTTCCGGAAAAGGTTCGTGACGCACTTTATTGCAAATCCTTGTCGCCTTGCCAGCGCACTTTCGGAAATTGCGACAACCGTCCGACCAAAGGTGTCCGGATACGCATGAAACTCGAAGCGCATGCCCGATAGAATCGAGGGCCAACCCTCATTCACCGGAGTCGCCATGCTTGCCGCCGTGCCCCTGCTTGCGATCGTCATAGTGATCGCCAATGCACTTGCGTTTGCCGGTGACGTGGCCATGAGTCAAGCCATGTTCACGGTGCCGTTGCCGTCCGGCGGTTCGTTGGCGCTCAACGTTGGCGATGGCTTGATCCTGCTGGGCCTCGTGTTGCTGTACGTGGAAATGTTCAAGGCGACGCGTACCCAATCGAGCACGATCCTCGATCACGTCCTGTCACTCGGGGTGTTCATCGTGGCCCTGGTCGAGTTTCTGATCTTGCCGAGGTTCGGCAATGGCGTGTTCCTGTCACTGGTGTTCATGTGCCTGTTCGACGTGGTGGCTGGATTCACGGTGACCATTTCGGCGGCGCGACGTGACTTCGGGCCCATGCGGGAGGACCGTGCTGCATGAGCCAGTCATGTCTGGCAGCAATGATCGGGCGACTGGTCCAGTTGCTGGTCTTGCTGCACCTGGTGGCCTGCTCTGGATCAGTCGTTCGCGACGTGGGCCAGCAGCCGCGGAGTGCTGCCGGACCGCAGCCTGAAGCGGCGGTTGATGTTTCCGGCATTCAGATCGAAGCCGAGGTTTTGCCGGTCTGGCAGGAAAACGGTCAGGCAACCCACATTCGGTTGGGTGCAGCGGCGGTTCCGGGGCCGCCGCGTTTCGAAGTACCAAGTTCACGCTGGCCGGTGTTGCCGGGAACCCGAGGACTGGGTGCCGGGCCGATTCCGGATTTGTCCCGATCCTCGGCGTCCGAGGTGCCTGATGGCGGCGTCG
>JBEIPT010000389.1:0-3780 GCA_040376895.1 Lysobacteraceae bacterium
AGGGTCGTCTGCAACGGTGGATCTTCGTCCTCGTCGTCCAGCAGGTTGGGCGGCACGCTGCCTTCCAGGTAAACGCGCCCACCCAGGTCGGCATAAATCGGGAACTCGCCGAAGTGATAACCGCGGCCGGCGTCGCCGGCGCCGGTCGTGAGGTTGTTGCCAAGGCGAATGCCGGTGAACACGTCGTTCCCTACGCTGCCCGGTGCGCCGCCGTTGGTCAACGAGCCCAGCGTTTCGTTGCGGTCGAGCCAGTCTGCCGGTTGGGTCTCGGTGAGTGTGTAGCCTTCCGCGTTGGCGCTGGGCAGTCGGCAGAACAGGAACTCGCCGCGCGTCAGGCGCACGCTCGTGACGCATGTGAAAACCGTCTCGGGGCCGCCGTTGACGCGCATTCGATTGATGGTGCTGGTGGCCTGCAACGATTCCAATGATTGAGTATTGAGGACGAAGTCATTGCCGGCCACATCGGTTCCGGTGAGCGTCAAAGCCACACTGCCAATGCCGCCGTCGCCGCTGCTGGGTGCACCGCTGTTGTCGTAGTCGCCATAAACGCTGCCACGCAGTTCGCCGGATGGGACCCGTACCTGAACCTTGCTGGTGGCAATCGCAAGCGATTCACCCGGCGCCACCGCGTTGAAGCTGTTCTCGTATCGATTGCCGGCACGATTGTCGCGTGTGGCAAGTTCGAGCGTCAGCGTCTGCGCGGTGTTTGCGGATAGCCCGTTCGTGTCATCGATCCGAACGGCGGTGCTGCCAACGGGAATGGCACCCTGACTGGGCAACCAGGTGGCACCAGAACCGGGACAAGCGCCCTGGCCGTCAGGCAGGGTGCCGCCATTCGAAACACAGTTGGGATTACGATTGATGTCGGCGATTGCACTTTGTGTGGTGTACACCAAGTGCTCACCGGAACTGATGCCGGTCAGTGTGCCGCCATCGATCTGGCCATCGAACAGGTTGCCGCTGTTCACCGGGTCGCCGTTGACCGGCAGCACGTCGATCAAACGGATTGTCGAGAAAGGGGCGCCCGAAGTGTTGGCGTACTGCAGCCGCCAGCGCATGCTGGTATCCATCTCGATGAATGGCGTCTCGGCCATCTTGCTGACCAGCAGCCCGACCGGTACCACAGCGGTCAGGTCCTGCAGCGCCAGTCGATCTTCCAGGGAAGCAAAAATCGGATCGACAAACAGCGGGCCGGTGTCCAGCGCGTGTTCGACCGTGGCAACCGAGTGGATGTTGGCGCCGTTGCCTGCGCCAACGCTCAACTGTGCGTGATAGGCAATGAGCGGTACCGGTTGGCCAGGAACGGGATCGGCAAAACGCCACTCCAGTACGGTGGCTGGCTGACCCGTCTCCGGGTTCGTGCCGGCATACGGTGGCGTGAACAGTGCTGGTGTGGCACTGCCGCCGAGATAGTCGAGCGAGACAGGCAGGTAACTGCGCACGATCAACGGCGTATTCGCCGGGCCCGGATTGACCGCGCCACTCGAAAACGTGGTCTGTACGGTGGTCTCGAACACTTCACCGAATCCGATGCTGGTCAGTGGCCCGTTCGCACCGGTGGTCAGATTTCGCGCCGCGGTCATCGTGATGCTGGTGTCGGCGACACGAATGATGGCGTGATCATTTTCGGCGTACACCCATTGGCCCGTGCCGTTGAGTCGGAACGAGGTGCGGTTCGGCAAACGCTGGCCAGGGACGGAGGCGGTCACGTCATGACTTCCGCGGAAACCGAACTGCACGAACGGCGGCAGCTCGTCCATGACGACGCGCAAGCGACGGATGGTCGGGTATCGGCCACTGCCGGGCGGTATTTCCAGCGCGGCGGGCAGGGTGATGCCATTGATGCCGGTGGTCAGGGTGGCGGGCAGGGTGGCGGCCTGCCAGGTCCCGCTGCCGCATTCCGGTGCCGACAATTGGCTGCGCGCATTCGTGCGCGCCGGCTCGACAGAATCCCAGTCGATGTTGGGAATGGTGCCCGCATCGGTGCTCACTTCCACGCGAATACCGGCGCCATTCAGCACCGCGTCACTGCCGTTGGCGCCACCCAAGTCGAGATAGGCCACCAGGTTGGCCGGAAACTCGAATGGGTCGGCGAGTGGGTCGAACGGCCGGCGCAGCGGTGTTCGCGTAGGGTCCCACTCATCGCAGAACTGGGCATTCGGGTAGCCGGTGAACGCTGCGTGGTCGAAGAAGAACTCGGACTGGATATTGGTGCCGGGGAAGACATGGCCGTGCCGGCACGCCGGATCGGTGCCGTCCTTCAGGCAGAATTCGTTCTGCGCCATGGCGTTGTCACGCCGAGGGTTGCGCCAGTGCTTGCGATACACCGTGCCGGACGATTCGAGTGTGGCGATGCTGAAGTTGTTGTTGTCGTCGTCATAGGTCTGCACACCCCCGAAGCCATCATTGATGGCTGCCGAATCGGGTTCGCCGATGCCCTGGATGCTCAGTGCGCGAACGGCACCACCATCCAGCACACCGAGGTCGTGGCGGACGGTCACCGAGCCGTCGCCCGTGCCACCGTCGGTCGGAGTCAGCACGGGTTCTGCAGGGTAGAAAACTTTCACGAGGCCGACCATCACGTAGCGTCGCGGCGTCAGTTGATTGTCGACCTGTCGCGGCGGAAAACCGGCGGGCGCGAAGGTGGTCGCCGCTGGATTCAGCGTGAGGGTGATATCTCCGCCGGCCACACTTTGCGTACAGGTGAATGTGCCGGAGTCTTGAACTGCATTCTGGGCATTGGCGCCCGCGAAATCGCCGCGTCCATAAGGATGGAATACTGCTTTCAGGCCAATCGCCTGCGTCTCGCCCATGGCCCATCCGGCAGGCATCAGGCTGCCGTTCGGCAGCGGATCGAGGTTGCCATTGAGACCGCAGCCAACCAGTTCGCCGAAGCCTGCCAAGGCGTCACTGTTGCGCAGTCTCTGCGTCAGTGTGATCGGCGTGTTCTGCGCAACCGGGCCACCGCCGACGCCATCACCCGGCAGTGCAATGGCCACCGGATAGGCCAGCACAAATCCGGCTCGACCGGCCGCGCCACCAACGACGGTGGTGAGGCTCGAGTTCAACGCGCGTCGATTGATCTGGGGGCCTCGTGCGCCGCGATCCAGCAAGTTGGTGCTGGCATATCCCGAAAATTCCAGATCGAATCGTGGCGCTGCCGAGACGATGTCACCACAGGGCGACATGGTCACCGGCTGGCCGAGTCGGGTTTCCGAGCAGACCAGGTCGGCGCCGGTTACCGGATCCTGATACCCAAGACGTTGAACGGGGCCCGTCGTCTGTTGATTGTCGGCACTGATGCGAATGTCTGCGCGCACAATGGTGCCGTCGGTGCTACCGAATTTTGGCTGCGCCAGTACCACGACATTGCGGGTCTGGCCGTCACTCTGAGCTCCGAGCGAGCAGTCGAGCACCTGGCCGCTGATCGTCGAGTTGCCGCCGCAGAAGGCGGGAATGGGTTGGTCATTGAAGTTCGGATTGGGGACGTCGGCGAAGTCCAGGCCAACCGGCAATTGCACGCGGATCCGCACATTCTGGGCTGTTTCGTGCAAAACCCGGTAACGCAACTCGTAATGCAGCAGATCGAGTGAACGGATGACGTGATTGAGCGGACCGGAATCGTTGCCGGGCTCGTCGTCGCCGGCAAACGCGCTGCTGCCGGTTCGACCCAGACCGCCCGGACGGGGATCGACCAGAATCACATCGACACAACTGCGGCCTGATTCAGGTACCGCGACACAGGCCGGTTCCTGCGCGCCGACCGGCAAACCAAACGTA
>JBEIPT010000263.1:0-5443 GCA_040376895.1 Lysobacteraceae bacterium
CGATCAACAAGCCCGGCTGCAGGAAATCACACCGCGCGAAGCCGAGTCGCTCAATCTCGGCGTCCAACACACCCGTCGTGCGCAAGTAGAAATTGCGCGAGTGCGCGTCGGCACCGACCGACGAGACCAGGATGGCCTGCCGTGCGCCATGGCGCCTGGCCACTTCGGCCATGGCATGCACGAGTTCAAAATCCACGGAACGAAACGCCGCCTGGGAACCGGCCTGACGGATCGTTGTGCCCAGGCACGAAACAAAGACATCCAGCCGCGCGTTCTCGTCGCGAAGGATCGAAGCAACCTGCCGATCCACGCGCGCTTCCTGCATCTCGCCGACGACGGGCCGCAAGGCCTTGTGATCCGTGGTCATCGCGCGCCGCGTCGGCACGATCAGCACCGACCCCTCGGACCGTGCCCGATCCAGCAACCTCGGCAGCGCCAAGCCACCGACCAGTCCGGTCGCACCCACCATCAGCCCATTAAAGCTCATACACGCCTCAAAAAGTCAGTATGGCGGTTAAACACCTGCGCGCGCCAATCTGCCTGAGTCCGGTCGATCTCGTCGACACCGATGTTCGGGAGATATCCATAGGCACGGTTGCGGCCCACCTGTTTCGCCAGATACAGGGCACGGTCCGCGAGGCCAAGCACAAAATCGATACTGAACAGATCGGCGCGCTCACGGTAGAACGGATAGACCGACCAGCCGACGGAAGCCGTCGGGTCGAGTAGCACGCCCGACTCCAGATCGACATTGATCTGCGCAATCTCGTGAACGATCTGGTCCGCGAGTTTCTTGCCTTCGGAGCGATGTCGCCGGGTTCCGAGATAGACAAATTCCTCGCCGCCAAACCGGAACACCAGGTCACCGTCCTTGCGCATCGCCTGCAGGCGCTGCGCCACAGCACGCAACACCGCATCACCGGCAGCATGCCCATGTTGATCATTGACGCGCTTGAAATGATCCAGGTCGATCACACAAGCGATCAAGTCAACCGGATCGGCTTCAGCAGCACGCGCCACATCAGCGGTGATCCGCGGAACCTCATCGCGCACCCACTGCCCGAATCGGTGACGATTCCACAATCCAGTCAGCGGATCGGTCGTCGCCGCAATCTGCAGCGCCTCGGTCTTGATGGCCACGAGCCGTTCCAGCTCCAAACTGCGGGCACGCAGGGCGCGGACTCGCCATTGCACGCCGATCAAGATCAGCAAAAAGCCACAGGTCCAGAACAAGGCAATTGCCCAGCCCCTGCGATACCAAGGCGCAATGACATTCAGTGGCATCGAGGCAATGCCCCCAGTGACACCTGTGGCGTCCTTTGCTTCGACTTCGAACAACAACTCGCCCGCAGGCAAGTTCGTGAAGTCACGCCACGTATCGTTGCTCCATCGACTCCACTCTCCGTCCGAGAGGACCGGACGTATCCTTGATCGAAATCGGTTCAGCTCTGGAGCGCGATAACTCGGGAGCGCAAATACGAAGCGGGCATTGCTGCCCTCGGCCAAAGTGATGACCGGCGAATTTTTCGCGGGCGTAACGCCATCGACCGCGCCATCCAACTGTACATCCCGGATCTGGACGACCTGTGGCGTTGGGGCCAGAGCCTCTGCAGAGGGGTCGATTCGGACAACGCCGGATTCCGTGACCAGCCAGACGCTGCGATCAGAGTCGGCAACCAATGTGCGAATTCTCCCGACCCCGGTCACTTGATCGAACACACTGGGTTCGTAACGAAAAACGCCACTGATATCACGCTTCAGAAGCGCAAGATTGCGATTTTCTCCGCTGACCAGAATCTGGCTGTCATCCACATACTCGATTTCACGAATCGGGCCAGTTTCCGAAATGGGTATGCGTCTGCTGGGCACCAATGTCCCGTCCTGCGCGTCCAGCACACCGCCGCCACTGACCCAGAAAAGCGGTTCGTTACCAGCGGGTTCCAGAAGAGGAAAAACCTCTCGACCATCCTGCATCGCCACATACTCGTCAATCGGTGCGTCCAAGATGGGATCCCCGGGGGTCAGCCGAAATCGGAGTGCTCGCCCGACCTGTGTCGTCACCCAAAGCTCATTTTCGACGAACTGTTGAATTCCGATCGCATCAAATGGCAACTCCTGTCGCCTGTCGACCCATGACCAGGCATTTCCCGAGCGCCGGACGCGACCGATGCCATGGCGCAGGCCAATCCACAATTCATCGGGAACACCCAGGACAGGAGCGATTGCAAAAACGTATCTTGGATCCATAGGCTGGGTATCGCCGGGACCCCAAATACCTTGTGTCGTGCCGATGAACTCCGAACCGCGGATGTTCGCGATGGTCAGAATTTCCGCCATATCAGCCTTACTTTCACTCTCGAACCGCCATTTGCCGGTTGCGCCCTCCTTGAGTCGCAGAATTTCATTGCCGTTGAAAACGGTCATGGCGTTCTGGCTGCGAAGCAGCGACGACACGCCCCCGAAAAAGCTGGCGGGGAAGGGAAAGAGCGTCATTCTCGATGGGTACTCGATCCGCGATATTGCGCTGGGCCAAGCTACCCACAGAGCTCCTTCCCGATCCACCATGATTGCCTGGGCACCGGAACCAACACCGAGATCTCCCGGTTCGATCCGATCCCTGACTGCCCCGCGTTCATCCAGAATCACGACGCCGCCGTTGTCCTCAGGGACGGCGATACGACCGGGGTAGGCAAACGCACCGAGGCCGAGATACCCGGAAACAGTCTCAAGATTGACTGTGGCGTCCAAAGTTGGGGATTCTCCCTCGCGCCAGTGCCAAAGACGCACCGGTTCATCCCTGGTCAACGCAAAATATTCGCCGTCGGCATTCTGGTTCAGCGAAAGGATGGGGCGCTGGAAAAACAGTTCTCCTCCGAGAATCGTCTCAGGGCCATTTGCTCCGATTCGCGCCAAACCAGCGGTGTCCACCTGAACCAGGATTTGGTCGTTGCCCTGAAACAGGCGCCCGAACTGCTCTTTGGTTCGATAGTAACGGTAGCCACCAGACTCCCGGCACACCAACAAGCGCATGGAACGAACACACCACCGCTCGTTGTCCTCGGCAAATTCCCAGAATTCTCCGACCCCGTTGAAGCCCCCGCTCAGATCGACCGAAGGATCATGGAACACTTCGGGATGCTTCAGATCGGGCACGACGGCCAGAAACTCACTGCTCCCGATTACCAGACCGCCTGAACGCGTTGCACCGAGCATGGTGACTGGCCGATTGATTGGCACTTCGGCACGACGCCATTCTCGTCCGTCGAATTCAACCAGCCCGACACTGTCACCCGCATAGATCAGTCCATCCCGTGTCTGGACAAGAGCTCGAAACGGTGGTTCCGCGTAGTGTTCGCCCAATTGCATCTGCCGTATGTCATAGGTTCGCGCCGGTGGCACACCCACTTCGGCAGCAAACACGGGCAGCGTGCCAATCAGCGACAGCAAGCAGAGCTTGGGGACTCGCATGGGGCACAGCAATCCGGGTTGATCTGGAACGCCAAAAGTAGAGGCTGAAGCATTGACGCGCAACTGCCCGCTGCGTAGCCTCGGGATAGTTGTCGGCACCTGCCGCAACGGGATCGGGCAGCTGACTCGATCGGGGCCAATCAAAGAGGGGTAATTCGATGAGTACGAAGCAATCGCAAGACTCAGGTATTGCCGTACCAGCGTCGCTGGTCGGGCAATTGCAGGCGATGTCCCAGCGGATCGAGGAAGGCAAGTACGCCATGCCGCCGACGGGCCCAGTACCGCCGCCGCGCCCGGTTCCGTCACCGACGCCGCAGAATGGCATGGGTAATCGCGAACAAGATTGACCGCATGCGACTCGGCAACCTTGACCTGGCGCTGAATCCCGGCGCCAAGGTCACAGTCTTCGCGAATGTCACCCCACCGGTGTTCCAGATCGAGGCGCCGCTCCGAGGAGACACTCTGAAGACGAGCTTGGTGCATTCACATGATGCCCCCGCAGCGCACGAATTTCTCGTGTCCGCACTGATGACCGGGGATCAGAATGCGAGTCTGGGCGAACAGGCTCTTTCGGAACTGCACGGGCGGGGCCTGTTCGTGACCCCAGACAAGATTCCGTCGCAAGTCGACTACGACCTCTCGCCATTTGATCCCACTCCCACTGGTGCGAATGCAGAGTTTGGGCCACAGGTACCGTTTGCCTGGCTGGACCAAGCGACATTGTCGGTACCTGAGGCGTGGCAAAAGGCACCATTGAGCTACGCACCCTACTTGCCCGGCGGCCTTTGGGTCCCGCAACGAGGTCTGCCTAACGTGCCCGGGCCTGCGGCACCCGGTTTGGCTCAATTCGACTCAGCCCTGCGGATCGAAGCGTTTGCCCGCGACGGATATGCAGAACTGCCGGGCCTGTTGCCCGAGGTGCATGTTGCAGCCATGGGTCGATTCTTCCGCGAATTGGCTGCAGAGGGTTTTCTCGAACGACATACCGACAAGACCATTCTCCGCCACATCGCCCATAACCACCCAGTGACCGAGTTTTGGCATTGGCAACTGAATGAACGCGTGTCACGTCTGGTCGGGCGCCGGACCAAGCCCTCATATTCTTTCGTCTCCTACTACCTCGAAGGCGGCGATCTGTTCTGGCATACCGATCGGGACCCCTGCGAATATACGATCACCTTGCTGGTCGACTACGACCCTGTCGATGTCGACGGTCACTCGGCGTGGGCGCTGCAACTGAAGGACCGCAGTGGTCAATTGCAGACCATTCGACAGCGCCTCGGTGACGCGCTGATCTTCAAGGGACGCGAACTCCCGCACAGTCGTGAACGCAAGCCGGACGGCCACCGGTCGGGTTCTGTGCTGTTCCACTTTGTTGATGAGGATTTCGAGGGAAATCTTTCGTGACCGAAGACAAGCTTGCGGCGGTGCCGGAGTCTGCGAGCCAAACGGAAAATGGCTCACTGCATCCGGTGGCAGCATTTTTCTCTCGTTTGGGCGATGCGATTGCAGCCGACCTCGGAAACGACAGAGATCAAATTTATGAACGCATCGAACACGTCGCGATGGCTCGTCTGGCCGAGTTTGATCCGTCAAGCCATGTTACGCATGACGACTTGGTCGACTATGTTCTGGGTGCCCGGAAACTGCCGAAACAAATTGATCTTGATGCGAAGTTTGCCGAACCGCCACTCTCGCTGTATCACGCCGAACATTTTGACATCTCCGCACTGACCTGGCTGGATGGCACGACAAGCATTCACCAGCATTCGTTTTGCGGCGCATTCCAGGTCATGAGTGGATCAAGCATCCACAGCCGCTATCGATTCGAAGCCGACGCTGAGCCGAGGCCCCTGCAACGGTCTTTGACCGGCAGTCTGGAGCTCCTCGACATCGAGGTACTCAGGCCGGGTGATACGCGCCAGATCAGTCGTGGATCGTCACTGATCCACGCGCTGTTCCATATGGTTCGACC
>JBEIPT010000055.1:0-12876 GCA_040376895.1 Lysobacteraceae bacterium
CTTCGCTTTCGCGTTGAACAATCCGATGGTGCTGATCAACGTGCGGACCTTGTCTTCGCCGAGCGCCAGAATGGTTTCCGGTGTGTTGCCGAGCGGGAACAATCGGCGTGTGACCTTGTTGACCGAAACGTCCGTGGCCTGCGCCGACAGCATCACGGCGATCAGCAGCTCGAACGGGGAGTCGTACAGGAGCTCCGTCTTCGGATGCGGATTCAGCGCGCGAAGTCGGGTAAAGAGTTCCAGGCGGTTGGCAGGTTTCATGCCGCGATTCTGACAGTTGAGTGTGCGGCCAATCCACGCGACCATCAGCGATCTTGAATGCGGAGCAACGTGATCCTGCCCGACTGGCTGCCGATGGTGCTGTGCCTCTGTGCTGCCTTGCTGACGGCGGGCTTCCGGCGTCATCGGCTGTTTCAGTTTTCGGTGCTGTTGTGTCTGATGGCCGGAGGGCTGTCGGTGCCCTCCGAACTGCGCGGCCAGCAAGCTGTGCTGGCATTCGTGCCTTGGCTCCTGGCTTGGGCGGCGGTCATGCCGGAAGCACGCTGGCGCGCTCGCCGCAGTGTCACCTGGTTGGTCGCGCTGGCCCTGTTGCTGGTGTTGAGCCTTTACGCTCCCGAGCATGTGGTCCGAATGCTGGTTCGGGTCGGGCTCGTGTTGTATCCCGAAAATCGAACCGGGCTTGGCGCGTTGTTGCTGCTGTGGTTGGCCGCTGGCGTGCTCTTGGTGCGCTGGGTGATGCGGGCCGGATTTTTTGACGCCGCCGCCGCGTTCCTGCTGATCGTGCTGGGTGTCTGTTTTCTGCGCAGCGGAGATCCGCCTGCATGCGCGTGCTGGCTGGTGCTCTCGGCTGGCAGCACGATCGCCCTGGTGTTGATCGGTTCGTACCGAATGGCCTTTGTGGATGGCCTGACCGGCTTGCCCAATCGGCGGGCCCTGGACGAAACCCTGGATCGCCTGTCCGGGGCCTATGCCATCGCGATGGTCGACGTCGACCACTTCAAGCAGTTCAACGACAACCACGGTCATGCGGCTGGCGACGTCGTCCTGCGGGAGGTCGGCGCAATCCTTGGCAAACACAGTGGTGGACGGGCGTTTCGTTATGGTGGCGAAGAATTCTGCCTGGTCTATCTTGATGCCCGCAGCGAGCAGGCGATGGATGGTTGCGAAGCCGCCCGTGCGGCGCTGGAAGCCCGCTCCATCCGCGTACGCAGCCCGAATGCCCAGGGCAAACCCGGGAAGCCCAAGGAGGTTCGGGTCACCGCCAGCCTCGGTCTGGCCGTTCGTACCGAAAAGCGCAAAGTGGCCCGGGAAGTACTTCAGGCGGCGGACAAAGCACTCTACAAAGCCAAAGGGCAAGGGCGAAATCGGGTGGTTTCCGCTTAGAATCAAGGAGTTATCCTTGATTTTTCGATCTGGAGCGAACCCGCTCGACCTCTCTAGGCATTCCTGACCCGGTAAGGCAATCTATGCGGATGAAAAAACGTCTGCTTGCCCTTGCCTGTGTGGGCCCCCTGTTGTTTGCAGAGTCGGCCCGCTCGGCCGAGGCTGAATGCGCCGGTGCCTTGTGCCAATCCTGCGTGGCGCCGCTGTTTGCGCCCACTCCGCTGTTGCCGGATGCGGGCACTCGGGAAGGCGCCGACACGAAGATCGAGGCCGACGCCTACCAGGTCAAGGCCGGCGGTGACTATGTGGCCGAAGGTTCGGTGGTCATGCGTCGCGCCGACCAGGAAGTCCGCAGCGAACGCGTCGAATACCGCACCGAAGGTGAGCAGGCCAAGTTTCCCGGGCCACTCCGTTATCAGGACGAGAGTCTGCTGGCGACTGCCGAGTCGGGCCAATGGTCTGCCGATGACGGCACCCTGTTGAACCAGATGCTCTTCCAGATGCGCGATGGCCGCGGAAACGGTCGTGCTGCCGAGGCCCGTGTCGTGGCATCGGTCAGTGCGCTGAGCAACGCGACGTTCACCAGCTGTGATCCGGCCAATCCGGCGTGGTCCCTGGCAGCTTCGAGCATCAAGATCGATTCCGAGAAGCAGGTCGGCCGGGCCGAAAACGTTCGTCTACGTTTGGGTTCGGTGCCGATTTTCTACTGGCCACGGCTGAGTTTTCCGACCGACGATGCGCGCAAGACCGGTTTTCTGTATCCGCAGATCGGCAGCGCCAACGACTCCGGGATCGACCTCATCATTCCTTACTACCTGAACCTGGCGCCCCATTACGACGCCACGCTCAAACCGCGCTTCATCCAGGAGCGCGGCGAGATGTTGGCGGCGGATTTTCGTTACCTGGGTGCTGCCTCGCGCACCGAATTCGAATTCAGTTGGCTCGATCAGGACGACAAAACCAACGAACGGCGCTCGTCGTTCGACTTCCGGCATCAACAGCGCTTCGGCTTGAACTGGTTCCTCAACGCCGACCTGCGCGACGTTTCCGACGATCGATATTTCGAAGACTTCGGCGACTCCCTGAGCGCAGTCGCCACGAGTCTGCTGCCGTCATCCGCATACCTCACGGGTCGTGCACCGTCGTGGACATTCACGATCGGTGGCGACCGCCAGGAAGTGACCGATCCGCGTTTGCCGCTGGAAGTGGAGCCGTTCCGCCGATTGCCTCGAGCCACGTTCGACTATTTGACTCCGAACCTGAGCGGTCCGCAATTCCAGCTGGAATCCGAGTTTGTGCGCTTCAGCAAGTCCGATGTTGATGGCGGCAACCGCATTGATCTCACGCCGTCGGTGATCTGGCCTCTGGAGCGCAGCTATGGGTTCCTGCGCCCCAAACTCGGCTACCGCTACACGAGCTACGACCTGGAACGCACCAGCAACCGCAGTCCGAGTCGCGGCTTGCCGATTGCCAGCCTGGATGCGGGGCTGGTATTCGACCGGCCGACCAGCTGGTTCGGTACGGGCAGCACGCAGACCCTCGAGCCGCGGATCTATGCGCTGTATGTGCCGTACGAAAATCAGGATGAGCTGCCGTTGTTCGACACGCAGGCATTCACGTTCGGCTGGGGCTCGCTGTTCCGTGACAATGCCTACACCGGTGCCGATCGTCAGATCGATGCCCGGCAGATCACGACCGCTCTGAGCACCCGTTTCCTGGATGACGACGGCCTCGAGCGCCTGCGCCTGTCGATCGGTCAGATCCGTTATCTCGACCCCCCGCGCATTGCGCTGCCGGGCACGCCGCTGCGCACCCATTCGGGATCGTCGCTGATTGCCGACATGGAGCTCAATCTCAACGAGCAGTGGTCGTTTGCCGGTACCCATCAGTACGACCCGGCCATCAGCAGCACCGAATTGTCCAGCTTCTATGTGCAGCGGCATTTTGCCGAACGGGGTGTGGTCAACGTCGGTTACCGCTACCGGCGCGACCTGTTCGAGCAGATCGACGTGTCGGCCGCGATCCCGATCCGGGAGAACTGGCTGCTGATCGCCCGCCTGAACCAGAGCCTCGCCGAAGACGAACTTCTGGAAGGTTTAGCGGGATTTGAATACTCGACGTGCTGTATTGCCGTCCGGATTCTCGGACGGCGGTATGTGCGCAACATCGAAGGTGACTTGAACAATGGCGTGTATGTGGAACTCGAGTTCAAGGGACTGGGCTCGCTCGGCCGTCGGGCCGAGGACTTCCTGCGCCGTGCTATTCTCGGTTATCGCTGAGCTGTTGCCCGCCCGATCCGCAATGAACCCAAGCTCCCGGCCAATTCCGGCCTCTGTGCCGGTCTCCCGCTGCGTGCCGAGTCGCGCAGCGCAGGCCACCCCCAAACCTCTGTACGGAATGTCCAACATGAAGCGCACCCTTCAAGCCCTTGCCTTGGCCCTGGCCACTGTCCTGCCGCTGCCTTTGATGGCGCAGGCGATCAGCGTCGAGGACATCGACCGCATCATTGCCGTGGTCGACGAGGACGTGATCCTGAACAGCGAACTCGATCGTGCCGTGACCAGCGTCATGGCGCAGTTTGAAGCGCGTGGCCAGGCCGCCGCACTGCCGCCGCGCGATCTGGTGCAGCGCCAGGTGCTGGAGCGACTGATCATGCAGCGTGTGCAGGTATCGCGTGCCGATGGCACCGGCATCCGCGTCACCGATATCGAAGTGGATGATTCGCTGGCCCGCCTTGCCGCACAGAACAACATCACGGTGCCGCAGTTGCGCCAGACGATCGAGCGCGATGGCGCGAGTTTCGACGAATTCCGCAAGAGCATCCGCGAAGAAATGATGGTGCAGCGTCTGCGCCAGCGTTTTGTGCAATCGCGCGTTCAGGTCAGCGATACCGAAGTCGACATCATGCTCGCCAGCAATCAGTTGCGCACCGGCGAAGTGCGGGTGTCGCACATCCTGGTCGGCATCCCGGAAAACGCCACGGCTGCCGCCGTCCAGAAATCCGCCGAAAAGGCAGCGAAGGTGGTCGAAGAACTGAATGGTGGCCTCGACTTTGCGTCGGCTGCCATCAAGTATTCGGATGGTCAGCAAGCCCTTGAGGGTGGTGATCTCGGCTGGCGTCGCATGGAGCAGATTCCGTCCGCATTCGCCGACATCGTGTCGCGCATGACGAAGGGTGAAGTGTCCGAGCCGGTGCGTGGCCCGAGCGGATTCCACATCCTCAAGCTCGCCGACGAACGTGAAGCACAAAAGACCATGGTCAAGGAATTCCGCACCCGTCACATTGTCGTGAAGGTGAGCGAACTGGTCAGTGAAGATCAGGCTTTGGAGCGTCTGCAGAAAATCCGTGATCTGCTGACGAAGGGTGCGGATTTCGAAGAAACCGCACGCAAATTCTCCGAAGACGATGCCACCGCCAATCTTGGCGGCGACATGGGTTGGGCGCCGGATGGTTCGTTTGGCGACCGTGTGTCGCAGGTGATTGGGTCATTGAAGGACGGCGATGTGTCGGAGCCGTTCCGTACCGAGCTCGGCTGGCATGTGCTGAAGCGTGAAGGCAGCCGCGATGTCGATCGCAGCGTCGACGCGCGCCGCGCCCAAGCCCGCGAAACCCTGGTCAACCGCAAGGCCGAAGAAGAGTACGACTCGTTCCTCCGCCAGTTGAAGGGCGAGGCTTACATCGAGAACCGCCTGAGCGCGAGCTGAGGCGGCGATGATTCGCCTGGCGTTGACCGCGGGCGAACCGGCTGGCATCGGGCCTGAGTTGCTGGTCCGATTGGCCCAGATGGATTGGGCGGCGGAGCTCATAGCGATTGCCGACGGTGCGCAACTGCGTGCGGCGGCCGCTGCACTCGAATTGCCGCTGACGTTCTCCGACTACCACGCACAGATCCCGCAGGCACATCGATCCGGGCGGCTGACGCTGATCGATGTGCCGAACGTTGCACCCGTCACCCCCGGGCGGCTGGATCCGGCGAATGCGGCCAGTGTCGTGAATATGCTCACCCGTGCCGCCATGGGTGCGGAATCCGGCGAGTTCCAGGGCATTGTCACGGCGCCCGTGCAGAAGTCGGTGTTGAACGACGCCGGCATCCGGTTCACCGGGCATACCGAATTTTTTGCCGATCGGGTGCGCCGGCCAGTCGTGATGATGCTGGTCGCCGACCGCTTGCGGATTGCGCTGCAGACCACCCATCTGCCGCTGCGTGCAGTCGCTGACGCGATCACGCGCGAAGGCCTCAGCCGCAACCTCACGATCCTGCATCGTGAGCTTCGTGAACGTTTCCATATCGATGCGCCGCGCATCGCGGTACTGGGTCTCAACCCGCATGCCGGTGAAGGCGGGCACATGGGGCGCGAGGAGATCGACGTCATCACGCCCGTGCTCGATCTATGGCGCGCCGAGGGTATGCATCTGATGGGCCCGCTGCCGGCCGACACCGCACTGGTGCCGAGATATCTGGACGGCTTCGATGCCGTGCTTGCGATGTACCACGACCAGGGATTACCCGTGCTCAAGTACGCCGGCTTCGGCCATGCAGTCAATGTCACGCTGGGCTTGCCCTATGTGCGGACGAGTGTCGATCACGGCACGGCGCTGGATCTCGCCGGGCGCGGTCTTGCCGACGCCGGCAGCCTGATTGCGGCTACCCGGCTGGCGATCGATCTGTGCGCGGAGGTCTCGTGAGTCGCGGCCCCGAAGGCCATCGGGCGAAGAAGAACTTCGGCCAGAATTTCCTGCACGATCGCACGGTCATCGACAACATCGTTCGTGCCATCGATCCGCGGCCGGGTGAGCGGATCGTCGAGATCGGGCCGGGTCGCGGCGCCCTGAGTTTTGCACTGCTGAGAAAAGTGGATGCGCTGACCGCGATCGAAATCGACCGCGACCTCATTCCCTGGCTGAAGCAGCAGGACGCGCGGATCAACATCGTCGAGTCGGACGTGTTGAAGGTCGACTTCTCTGCGCTCGCCGAAACACTCGGCGGTCCGATCCGGTTGGTCGGCAACCTGCCGTACAACATTTCCTCGCCGATCCTGTTCCAGGCACGCGACCATCGGCACGCCATCATCGACATGCACTTCATGCTGCAAAAGGAAGTCGTCGAGCGAATGGCCGCCGGACACGGCAACAAGGACTACGGTCGGCTCACCGTGATGTTGCAGTCGGTGTTCGCAATCAGCCATCTGTTCAACGTGCCGCCGGGCGCCTTCACGCCCTCGCCAAAAGTCGATTCTGCGATCGTCCGCCTGGCGCCACTGGCTGCTGGGGCGTTGCCGGCATTCGACGAAGTTCGTCTGGAACAGATTGTCCGTGCCGCATTCAGCATGCGCCGCAAGACTCTGCGCAACACCCTCAAAGGGGTTGTCGACGAGGCCGAACTGGTCGCCCAAGACATCGATCCGAATGACCGTGCCGAACAGCTGTCGGTACTTGAGTTCGTGCGCCTGGCAGCGGGCGGTTTGTAGCAGGTCGGCTCATCTCGGAGACTGCGAGGGGTGTGTGGCCGCGTGCCATTCCCCTTGCTCCGGATGCGCCCCAAACCTGGCGATCGGTCTCGTCGCTCCCATCCAGCAGCGGCCGGGATCGTGGATGCGCGGCAAATTCGTGCGAAGCAACCTCTGAGGCACTTGAAGGGTCCTGAGCATGCAGGGATACATCGCCGTAATCAACGACGCAAGTGTTTGATTTATCGAATATATTTTGGCACCTGTGCCCAGTTTGCCGGGTCTCTGTAAGCCCAGGAAGGACTTGTTCGGGTTTTCACAGGTGATTGATTTCACACAGAAAGCGTCAGAAGTTTGGTACCCTTGAGCCCAAATATTCGTCAGACGCAAATCTGCGGGCGGTCGGTTTCCGGCGCCTGAGACGCGCGTGCAGCCAAAGGAAACCGGAAGATGATCCATGTAACTCGTGCCAGGTCGTTGCTTTCGATCCTGGGGTGCCGATGGTTTTTGGTGCTGCCGATTCTGCTCGGGTGTTCGGCGATTCACGCTCAGGTGATCTACACCTACAACAACAACACCGCTGCCGGGATTCTGGAGAACAACACCGTCTGTGCGACGTCCACCACAATGACATTCGTGGTCAGCGAGACCTTCACGGTGGCCAACGTCGCAATCGGCGTGGATATTGCCCATGAAGACCGCGGGCAGATTCAACTCCGGCTGACGCCGCCGTCAAGCCCGGAAGTGACGATCCTCGCAACCAGCGCCGACACCTTGAACAACTACCGCATCATGTTGTCGTCGAACACCGAAGGGGTGGCGAACGACACCGATGACGATGTGGCCGGCGGCACCATTCGTTACCGTCGTCTGGTTCCGTTTGCGAATGCGGTGAACTACACCGGTACCGCCAACGGCACTTGGACACTGCGCATCTGTGACACGAACACTGCGGGCAACGCAGGTACGATCAACAGTGCACGCCTCGTGCTGCGCTCCGCTGAAACGTTCCCGGCAGCCTGCAGCGCCGGCAACACGATCGGTTTCGATTGGGGCGCCAACGGCGCGCTGGCAGCGTTCACGTCGCTCAATGTCTCGGGCGTTGTGGTGTCACAAGGTGCGACTTCGGGCGAAGCGCCGAATGACGGTGATGCAGCCAACGGGGCAGCGGCAACAGGCATTCCCAGCTTCATCACGCGCACGACCACGAACGGCGCACACCCCGGCTACTACTCGATCAATATGAACACGACCGGTGACACCGAGACGTCACTCGAGTCGACCACGTTCAATTTCTCCGAACCGGTGCACGGGTTGACCTTCAATCTGCTCGATGTCGATCTTCAGGGCGGGGCGAATGGCTGGGAAGACTATGCGCGCATCGAAGCCCTCGGGCCGCTCGGGGAGCCGCGCAGTATCCAGGTCGTGCCAGCCAATGCCCAGCTCACCTATGCCGGTGACTGGCTCGAGTCGGACGCTTCCGCCCCGGTCGACACCAATGTGGGCAACGCGACCTACACGTTCTCGGGCCCCGTCTCGTCGATCACGATCCAATACGCACAGGGCGATGAACCGAACACCAATTCCACGTTCCAGGTGATCGGGGTTTCCGATTTCAGTTTCTGTGCATTCGACTTTGGTGACGGGCCGAATACCTATGGCACCCTGGTGGGTTCAAACGGCGCACAGCATTCGTTGTCCTATCGCACCCTGTTCATGGGTACCGCTCCGGACGGTGATGCCGACGGCGTGCCGACTGCGGGCGCAACGGGTGATGGTGCCGACGAAGACGGCATCACGCTGCCGGTCGAGATTGTCGGGCCCAGCCCGTCCTTCCAGTGCGGCAGCTACATCACCGCCCTTGGCGAGTTCTGCGTGACCGTGAGCGTCACGAATCAGCTCGCAACCGCGGCTCAGTTGGTGGGGTTCATCGATCTCAACGGTGATGGAGACTTCAACGATGCGAACGAGCGCAGCTTGCCGAGACTCGGTGGCGGTACAGGCGGTGCCGGTGACGCGAACTGGACGACAGGCAACATACCGGCCAACAGCACCGGCAATCGTGTGCTGGTGTGGTCCGGCATCACCGGCAACATCGCCAACCTGGCCACCTTCATTCGCGCCCGACTCTCTTCCGATACCGACTTCTTCAACAACGGCACCCCGCCGTCGCCGAATGGTCTGGTCAGTGATGGTGAAGTGGAGGATTTCCCGGTGCCGGCCGGCACCTTGCCGGTGACGTTGACCTACGTCTCGTCGACCGCCCAGGGGCGCGCCATGAGAGTGTCGTTTGCGACGGCTACCGAAACCGAGAACGTCGGCTTCAGCATCGTCGAGCGTCTGCCGGACGGCACCTTCAAACCGCTGCACGCGCATCTGGTGCCAAGCCGCAACACAAACAGTACCGATCGGAGCCAGTACACGGCGACAGACGTGGCGCTGCCGACCAATGGTGAGTTCCACATCATGGACCACGACGTCCGTGGACGGGCGACCGTACGCGGTCCGTTTCTGGTCGGTGCCACGAAGGGCCAGAACACGGTCGATGCCGCGATCGACTGGAATACGACACGCGCTGCCATCCAGCAATCGATTGCGGCCCGAGGGGCAGCAGCATCGACGGCGATCCTGTGGGTCAAGGAGCCTGGCATTCACCGCGTCACTGCGGCACAACTAGCTTCCGCCGGCGTCGCCTTTGCGGGCGTGAATCCGGACGACCTGGCAATCACGTTCCGGGACAAGCGCGTACCGGTGCGCGTATCGTCCAGTGGCAGCGCGTTTGACGGTGGCGATTTCATCGATTTTGTCGTCGACCTCGAATCCAACCTGTACACCGACGAACTGCCATTCGTGCTGTCGGCCAATGGCTCCGAACGCCAATCGATGGGTGTCGAGTCCGCTGTCGCGACGACGGAAACGGCTGCCTGGTATTGGGCGGTCTCTGAATATGGCCCGGATCGCCATTACAACTTCGCGTCACCGACCGAGGATCCTTGGTATGCCGATCGCTTGCTGGCGTTCCCCAATCAGCCAGTCTCCGTTCAAGTCAATTTGGCGGTGGACCAGCTGACTACGGTCGCAGACTTCCACCCATCACTCCAGGCCCACCTGATCGGTGTGACCAATTGGACGAATGGTGGTCAGGATCACCATGTCCAGATGTCGCTCGGCGGCCTTCAGGTCGCGGAAGCACGATATGACGGTATCGGTGCGCAGACGATTTCGGTATTGCTGCCGAACCTGACTTCCGGCAATGCGCAGGTGCAGATCACGGCAACAGGTGACACTGGCTTTGCTCATGACCTCAACTACCTTGAGCGGATCTCGCTGCGTTATCCCCGGTTGGCTGTGGCCGCTGAAGGTCGGTTGCTGATTGATGCCCTGCAGACAAACGTGTCGCGTCCAGACGAAACGCCCTACGACGAACAGGGCGGCAGTGATGGTCTCTTGTTCAGCAGCTTCGAAGGTTCGGCAGAACGGCCTGGATTCCGGGTCAGCAATCTGGCGAACGGACCGGTTGTTGCTTATGTTGCACGTAACGATGGCTGGTCGTGGCTCAGCGCGACAACCATGGCGACCTCGAACTCGGTTCTGCTTCCCGCCGAAACCGGCGCGCGTTATTACGTCGCGGAAACGACTGCCTTGAATGCGCCGAGAATCGAAACCGCCGCGCCGATCGAAGCCATCAGTGATGGTCAATTCGACTACCTGATGATCGTGCATCCGACACTGATCGAAGCGGTTCAGCCACTCGCCGATTTCCATCGTGCGAACGGTCTGACTGTGCGGATCGTCGACGTGACGCAGATCTACGCGCAATACGCGCATTACGTCCCGGAAGCACAAGCCATCCAGAAATACCTGGATGCAGTCGTTCCGACGAGTGGTGCCGATTACGTGTTGCTGGTCGGTGGTGATACGTACGACTACAAGAACTTCCTCGGAACTGGCTCGGTATCGCTGATTCCTACCCAGTATATGCAGACCGATGAGGTGGTTCGCCACGCGCCAATCGACGCACTGTTCGCTGACCCGAATCGTGATGGAGCACCAGACTTTGCCCTGGGTCGTTTGCCGGTTCGTACCGCTGCAGAATTGCAGTCGATCGTCACCAAAATTACTGCCCGAACGGGAGCGCTGTCGCAGCGCAATCTGGTGCTGGCTGCACCTTTGTCCGATTCGAACGGCGACTTCGATTCGGTGAGTGACACGCTGGCGGCGAACTTGCCTGGCACGTGGTCAACGATTCGCGCTTACGCGGATCAGAGCGATCCGGTGACCGCGCGTGCCGCCCTGTTGTCGGCATTGAATGGCAGCCCGACGTTGCTGAGTTGGGTGGGGCACTCTGCACCTTCGCAATGGAGTTTCGACCCCATGCTGATGGCGACCGACATCAACAACGCAACGGGTTCCGTGAGTGATCTTGTGGTCCAGTCCGGCTGCTGGAACAGTTATTTCGTGTCGCCAGCCGCGAATACGATGGCACACGCGTTTCTGCTGACGCCCAACAAGGGGGCGGCCGCTGTGATCGGCGTGACCAGCCTGACCGATATTGGCGCGCACGAACAGTTTGGTGCTCGCCTGTATGCCGAGTTGGTTCCCGGTGTCCGCATTGGTGACGCGTTCCGTTATGCGAAGTCCGAACTGGCTGCCGATGGATTCAACACCATCCTGTATTCGGCGACCTTGCTCGGTGATCCGGCGATGACTGTGCGGTGACCGAGCGGTGACGGGAAGGGCGGCGAATGTGTCGCCCTTTCGGAATCGTAGCTCTCGGTTCACGGCTTTGTGCAGTGGAAATGATCTGAAGTGCTGCCTGTAATCAACTGCGCGCCGGCTTCAGGCAAGCCGGGTGGGACGACTGGACCGAGTTGCCCAGTAATCGAGGGTTGTGACTCGGAGCTTGTTCGAGCCGAACGATTCGTCGAAGAGACCTTGAAGCGCTTGCTTGTCCACTTCAGTCTCGGTCGATCGGGCTGGGTTCCACCAACCGTCGATCCCGCGAAAGCGGGAATCCACCCGTCCAGGTTGCGAGTGGACTTCCGCCAGATCGGATCAGAACTGGATCGAGGCTGCATGACGACAGCCTCGTCCGATCAGACTTCAAGCCGCGAGAACCAATCCTTCATCCGCTGCAATACCCGGGTGATAGGTCTCGTACACGATCACTGGAATGCCAAGATCGGCAAGATGATGCTCGATCAGGGGCTTGACCTCACTCCAGTCGAGACCGCCAACGCCGGTGGCGAGTCGAGGCAACGCAATGCTGCTCCATTTCTCATCACGAACTTCCTTGGCTAGCGCCTTGAGCGCGTGATTGACGTTGGCCGTGCTGGCCTTGCCCGGTTTGGCGCCATGCTCATAGGCGCCATCCTGGGTGAACAGAGCGACCATCCGCGAACCTTCCGCGCCACCCCAACTCCACAAGCCGCCGGCTTTCGGATGCTGCGTGTGACAGAAGTGGCGAAAATCCTTGTACATGGCGGGCATGTTCTCGCGCAGTGCATGCGCCAGACCCTGGCCAAAATCGTCATTGGGTGCCACGCCGTGTGCGATGGCTTTCGTCTTGCTCAGAAGAATGTCGCCGCTGACATACCGAATCATGGAAGCTCCTTGGCCGATGGCCTGTTGGTTGAATGAGCTTCAGTCTAGGCGCGTGATTCGAGGGGGCTGTTGACCTGCGTCAAAGTCGGATGTGCATTCGCCCCTTCGGGATCGACAGCCGTTTTTGAGGATCGACCGATCTGAACGGCTCACAGTCCTGCGGGCTGATACCGAAGGACCTGGCATCGGGTACAAAGTTCGGAATGGACGACATTCGGGTGCGGACCCATTGAAATGTCGGCGACCTTTCCAACCCGAGCGACTTGAAGATGACGGGCAAATCGAAACTGTTCTCTGTCCTTTGGCTCTTCTTCGCGCTGGCCCCAATGATGGGTCACGCAAGGCCACCTTCGAGCTGGGAAACAGTCAAGTTCAAGATAGACCTGCACAGTGGGCGCGTCGTTGTCATTGAAGTGGACGTCCCAAGGCGACCATCGAAAG
>JBEIPT010000109.1:0-10345 GCA_040376895.1 Lysobacteraceae bacterium
ACAGGCGCCAAACATCGGTGGTCGCCAGATTGCTCATCTGCCTGTCGGCATCATCGAACGCAAGCGGGAGAAGCTTTCCTTCGATCAGCTGCAAGAGGATTTGCATCCACTCGTGCTTGAACAGAAAATGGGCGCCTGCTGACGGGTGCTACCTGACCCGACCCACTCGAGCGAATAGATCGAAGCGGACGCTGCGGGGCTCGGTGCCCCATAGCCCGGTCAAGGACTGAGCGATCGCATCGACGGCATCGACACCAGTACGCTTGACGTAGCGCTGCGACGCGGACCAGCTGCGAAGGTAGTCGAGAAACTGCGACACGGTCCAATCCACACGAAGTTCGTGTTGGGGAATCGACAACGGCTCGAATGGGAATGGCAGGTCGAGCAAGCCGGCGTCGACATGGCGGCGCTCCGGAGGCCCGTCCGATGCGAGGGTGGTGGCATACAAGGCGCCAACCAGTTCATCGATCGCTGGATTGACTGAAGTGTGGCGGTAGCCATACGCGGCAATGACCGCACCGGGCACGGCCACACGCTTGGCTTCAACGGCGAAGCGTTCGTGATCGAACCAGTGATACGCCTGTGCGACGCTGATGAACGACACGCTCTGCGCAGCAAGACTGCTGGCCTCGGCGGGTTCGACACGATAGTCAATGTTGGATCGTGGTTCGGCTTCGGCAATCTGGTTCGCCGAGGGATCGGTAGCGACAACCTGTTCGAACCGATCGGCAAGCAGGACACTGGCCTGTCCGTTGCCGCAGCCTACGTCCCAACAACGTTTGCGCGATGGCGCCAAGGCACACAAGGCGTCCAGAAAAGCACCTGGGTAAACGGGTCGCGCGACTCGATAGTGCGCAGCGTGGCCGGAGAAGTGATCCTTGAAGTTCATGGGTGCGCCTCGTGATTTCCTGACCGAACGTCCTCGGGTGTCCGCCAGACGTCAATCGTGTTCAACGCCAATGTGATCACGAACGACGCCGGGGTAGTTTTGCGCAAAGCGTTCACCGTCGTCGTTCGGTTCGCGGACGGACGCGGGGCAGAGGCTTCGGGTCAGGCGGCGCCGGGCGTGCGTCGAGCACTCGGATATGGCCCGGCGCGAGACCATCCAATCCATAGGGACCGATTGCGACCCGAACCAGTCGAAGCGTGGGTAAACCGACGGCCGCAGTCATGCGACGAACCTGCCGGTTGCGACCTTCGCGGAGCTCCAGTTCGATCCAACTGGTCGGGATGTTCTGGCGGCTGCGGATCGGCGGGTCGCGTTGCCACAACCGAGACTCGGTGTCGTCGGGAAGCCGCCGGATTCCGGCCGGCAGGGTAGGGCCATCGTTCAATGGCACGCCCTCGCGAAGCGCCGCGAGTTGGGCGTCGCTGGCCACCTGCTCAACCTGCGCCCAATACGATTTCGGCCACTTGTGTCGGGGATCGCTGATCTGGTGGATCAGCGCACCGTCGTCACTGAGCAACAGCAGCCCTTCACTGTCGAGATCCAACCGACCGGCCGGGTAGATATTGCGCCATGCCGTGGATGCGGGGATCAGGCCGGAGATCGATTCGATCAAGCCCAGGTCCAATGCCGAATTCACGCAGTCGCCAAGCGTCGGGCGCCCTTCGCCACCGCTGAACTGGCACAACACGCCATAGGGTTTGTTCAGGGCAACCAGCATAGAACACCAGACTTTAAAGTTCGGAGTGTATTGGATCGAAACTCGTATCGAGCCACCTGCCCCGAAACCCCGATTCGTGCGATCCTCGTTCCAATACACGAATCGCCGCGATTTGGGGGTTCGTGCTGGCCGGTGCGCCGCTCAGTGCCGTGCAATCGACAATGACGGGAGGAAGTCATGCGTGTTTGTTTTGCCCTGTTCCTGATGCTGTGCGTGAGCCTTGTTTCGGCTGCGCCACCCACCGAATCCGAGTTGCCGAACGTCTTGCGCGACTGGCGCCAATGGGTGATGCACGGTGAGGAATATCGGCAATGCCCTGCAGGCTTCGGCAGTGATTATGCAGACGAATCCGAGTTCATCTGCGCGTGGCCTTCGGCATTGCAGATCAGTGTCAGCGCCGACGGCGCCGAGTTCAACCAGACCTGGCAACTGTTTGCGCGCAGTGTCGTGCCCCTGCCGGGTGACGAATCCGTACAACCTCTGGGTGTCCTGGTCGACGGTGCCGCCACTCCGGTGTTGCTGATCGAAGGCGAGCCGGCGCTGTTGCTGGAGGCCGGTACGTACCGGATCAGCGGTAGCCTGAAGTTCGCTGAACGACCGGAATCCATCCGGGTGTCGGAACATGTGGCGCGAGTGGATCTGAGCGTGGATGGACGCACGATCTTCCCGCTGAACCGAAGTGGTGATCGCCTGTGGTTGGGTCGCGCCGAAAGTACCTCCGTCGAAGCCGACGCACTCAGTCTGCAGGTATTCCGCTTGCTGGCCGACGGCATCCCGGCGCGCTTGGAAACGCGGATGGTGTTCGAGGTGAGCGGCAAAGGTCGCGAAGAAGTGTTGCCGCCGCCGTTGCCGCCGGGGTTTGAACCGATCAGCCTGAGTGGCGACCTGCCGGCGCGACTGGAATCGGATGGCAAATTGCATGTGCAGGTGCGGCCGGGAACATTCACCGTGCGTCTGCTGGCGCGAGCACTGACGCCGTTGACCGAAGTGACGCAGTCGGAACGGACCACCCCATGGCCAGTACAAGAGGTCTGGTCGTATGCATCCGATGGCAGCCTGCGCGTGAGCGAAGCAGGTGGCCCGCCGCAGATCGATCCGAACATGGCGGAAGTTCCAGGTGATTGGCGGCAGTTCCCGGCCTTCATGCTCGAAGGCAAGACATCGATGGTCATCACCGAGTCATCCCGTGGCATGGCGAGTGCCGACCAGAATCGTCTGAATCTGAGTCGCCAGCTTTGGTTGGATTTCGATGGCGGTGGCTGGACCCTCAAGGACCAGATCAATGGCAGCATGAAGAAGGATTGGCGACTCGACGTGCGGGCACCGCTGACCTTGGGTCGCGCGACCGAGAATGGCGAGCCATCGTTGATCACGCGGTCGGTCGGCAACAAGGCATTGGGCGTGGAAGTGCGGCAGCGCGATCTGAATCTCGCCACGACGGCGCGCGAAGAATCCGGAACGCGAAACCTGCCGGTCACCGGCTGGATGCACACCTTCGATTCGGTCAACACGAATCTTCAGTTGCCGCCAGGCTATCGCCTGTGGGCGGCACTCGGTATCGACAGTGCGCCGCAAGCCTGGCTCGATCGTTGGGATCTCCTCGACGTGTTTTTTGCGGTGTTGACCGTCGTGTTGTTCGCCGTCTGTTTCGGGCGATTGGCGGCAATCGTTCCGCTGGTGTATGTGGCATTGGCATGGCACGAGCCGGAAGCGCCGCGCATTTCCCTGATGGTCGCTTTGGCCCTGCTCGCGGTGGTGCGTGCAATCGACCGCGAAGGTCGTTTCGTCAGCATCATGCGCTGGATCGCGCGCGGGCTGGCGTTGATCGTGTTGATCATCGGCGTGCCGTTCATGATTGCGCAGGTGCGGTTTGCGCTCTACCCGCAGCTCTTGGGTGACATGTACGGCAACTCGGCTCCCGGATTCGCACTGGGCACGATGGCCGGCGCGCCGATGGAAGAGCAATATGCTCAGGTTGCCGAGACCATGCCAGCAGCGGAACCAGCGCCTGCTTCCGCTCCGGTCGAAGTCGGCTCCACTGAGAACCAGAACGTCATGCAGGATATGGACAGTTCAGCATTGCGTTCGAACATGCTGGAACGCAAGCAGGTTCAAGCACCGTCGAAAAAAATGCGACGATATGAATCCAACTCGGTCGTCTACCAGAATGGCTACGCCGAACCGAGCTGGAATTTCAGTGGTTATCAGCTGAACATTCAGGGACCGGTCGAAGCCAGTCAGAACATGCGGTTGCTGATCACACCCCCATGGCTGACAGCGATCCTGCGGTTCTTCGTGATCGCGTCACTGGCCTGGTGTCTGGTGGCTTTGGTGATCCGGCTGTTCAAGGCCGGCCCGCCGACGCGACGATTGGGACTCGGCGTCATTCTGTTGGCTGCCGGTTTTGCGGCGAATGCCAGTGAGCCGCCCGTGCCGCCGGACGATGTGCTGGCCGAGCTCGGTATGCGTCTGCGCGAAGCGCCCGACTGTGCGCCGCACTGCGCGCGCGTGGCCGAAGCCGAAGTGCGGATCGAAGGTGAGCGCGTTACGGTTGGCCAGAACATCCATGCCGCCGTGGCGACGGCCGTGCCTTTGCCCGGCAACTTCTCGTTGCTGTCGCTGGAATCATTGAGCCTGGATGGTGTGGCCGTCGAGCAGGTGATTTCGCGCCCCGATGGTCTGGCCTGGATTCTGGTCGGCCGTGGCGTGCATCGTCTGCAAATGACCGCACGCATGGCGAATGTTGCGAGTGTCGATCTGGTGTTCCCGCTGAATCCGGGATGGATCGATGCCAGCGCGAACGGGTGGGACGTCAGCGGCATCAATGAAGGCCGGCTGTCGACTGGAACGCTGAACCTGACGCGTGTCATCGATGGCGATCAGGGACTGGCCGATGCCGGCGTGGCACAACGTTTTGCGCCGTTCGTCCGCGTCACGCGCCATCTCCGCTTCGATCTGGACTGGTCCGTACAGACTACGGTGCAACGACTCGCCCCGGAAACCGGCGCGTTTTCGATCGAGTTGCCGTTGATTGTCGGCGAGCGGGTGTTGAGCGCCGACGCGCAGATCACCGAAGGCCGGATCACCCTGCCGTTCTCCGAAGGTGCGAGTGCTGTCTGGTTTGAATCGCGGCTTGATACGGTGCCGAGTCTGGAACTGGATGCACCGGAGCTGACGCAGTGTGCCGAGGTTTGGCAAATCAGCGCGAGCCCGACCTGGAATGTGCTCGTCGGTGGTTTGCCGGGTGTGCACCCGGCGGACACCAGCCAATTGTTCGAGTTCTATCCGTTGCCGAAGGAGCGATTGAATGTGCAGGTCACTCGCCCGGAAGCGATGCCCGGCGGAACGATTGCATTCGATCAGGTCACGCTCCAGTCCCGTTTCGCGAAACGGTCGGTGGAACATGACCTGAGTCTGCAATGGCGTGCCACGCAGGGCGGACAGCACGGCATCGTGTTGCCCGAACAGGCCGAGGTGTTGTCGGTGACGGTGAATGGCCAACTGCTGAATCTCCGCCCGGAGAAGCGAGTGTTGCGCCTGCCGATCACACCGGGAACCGGCTCGGTCCAGGTAGTCTGGCGGCATGTCGGCGAAGGTTCCGCGCTGCGCATGGCAACGCCGGAAGTGGATCTCAAGGCACCCGCATCGAACATCAGCCTGGGTTTGAACGTGCCTGAAGATCGCTGGACGATTTCGGCGAGTGGTCCGCGACTCGGCCCCGCAGTGCTGTATTGGGGTGAACTGTTGGCGATGATCCTGATTGCGTTGGCACTCAGTCGCAGCGCCCGCAGTTCGTTGAAGCTGCATGATTGGTTGCTGCTCGGTATCGGCTTTTCCACAGTCTCCTGGTTCGGGCTGTTCGTGTTCGCCGGCTGGTTGTTCCTGATTGACTGGAGAAAACGCCTGAATCCGGAAGGGTCCTACTGGCGTTTCGACTTGCTGCAAATCGGCTTTGTGATGCTCACGCTGGCCGCGCTGATTGCGTTGTTCGTGGCGTTGACGACAGGCCTTGTCGGTCAGCCCGACCTGCATGTGATCAGTCGCGGCTGGGGTGCAGGTGATCTGAAATGGTTCAACGACCTGAGCGACAGTGTGTTGCCGCAAGGCAGTGCGGTGACCTTGCCGATCTGGTTGTATCGCGCGCTGATGTTGGCGTGGGCGTTCTGGATGGCCTGGTCGCTCGTGCGCTGGGGCCGCAATGCGCTGGCGGCGTTCATGCATGGCGGTGTCTGGCAGCCTGTATTCCCACCGAGGAAGCCGGCCGTTGCACCCGTTCCGGCCGCTCCGGCTGAAGCAACCAGCGAGGCGACTGCGCCAGTGGAGACGGTGGCCGAAGTGCCAGCCGAGCCCAATCAGGCCGAGTTGCCGCTGCCTCCGGAAGAACCGAAGCAGTGAATGGACAGAGTGTCGGCGGCGCCTTGCGCGCCGCCATCGTCACGCTGAGTGGGCAGGAGGCCCGACGGGAAGCCGAGTTGCTGGTGTCCCGCGTCACGGGTCTCGGCCGTGCTGGCTTGATTGCACAGAGTGATCGCCTGCTCACCGAGGCGGAGCATTCCGCGATCCAGGCTCTGGTCAATCGGCGTCGGTCGGGTGAGCCGATTGCCTACTTGCTCGGACGCCGCGAGTTTTTCGGATTGGTGCTGGACGTCTCTCCGGCCGTATTGATTCCGCGACCGGAAACGGAGTTGCTCGTCGAGACTGCACTCGATCGCCTGCCACATGAGCGGCATTGCAGCGTGCTGGACCTGGGCACGGGCAGCGGCGCGATTGCATTGGCCATCGCCAGTCACCGACCTCATGCGGAAGTGCTTGCCACCGATGCGTCCGCCGAAGCGCTCGTGGTGGCTCAATCCAACGCCCACAGCCTGGGGCTGAGCAATGTCCGCTTTGCGCACGGTTCGTGGTTCGATGCGGTCGCCGAAGGCGTGATGTTCGACCTGATCACCAGCAACCCGCCGTATGTCGCCGGTGGTGATCCGCATCTGACGCAAGGTGATCTGCGGTTCGAGCCGGCAATCGCGTTGACTCCCGGCGGTGATGGCCTGGATGCCTATCGAGCCATCGTCTCGGAGGCCGCGCGTTTCGTGAAACCGGAAGGTTGGTTGATGTTCGAGCATGGCTGGGACCAAGGTCCCGCCGTGCGCGAGTTGCTCGAAGGTTCCGGCTTCACTGCAGTGTCCACACTGGTCGATCTGGAGCACCGGGATCGGGTGACCCTAGGCAAAAAATAGACCCTCTCTAAAACGGGAGAAGGTGGCCGAAGGCCGGATGAGAGTCTGGCGAGAAGGACCGACGGAGAAGAGTTTGGTGCTTTCCGCATGCGCCTCAATCATCACTGATCGGATCGATATCCAATGACCAGCGAACGCGCGAAGCGTTCGGCAACTGCGACAGTTTGGGCAGCCAGGGCTTGACGATTTCCGCACGGGTACGCCGATCGGCGCACTGCAGCCAGAGTTGTGCACGGAACCGGTTCGCGCGTTTCGCATGAGGCGCCGGCATTGGGCCGCGGACCTCCATCCCTTCGGGCAACATCTGGCGAGCACTTTCGAGAAACGCCATCACGTCTTCTTCGATCAAGCTGTCGGCGCGCAACAGGGCCTGCGCACAATACGGCGGCAAGTCCAAGCCTGCGCGCAAACCCATTTCTGCGTCGGCAAAGTTCCGGTAGCCGCCAGCCAACAGGCTCTGGAAGAACGGATGCCCCGGATATCGAGTCTGCACGTACACGAATCCTGGTCGCTGGGCGCGGCCGGCGCGCCCGGAAACTTGCACCAGCAATTGTGCCGCGCGCTCTCCGGCTCGAGTATCCGTCGACAGCAGGCCATGGTCGGCATCAGCCAGTACCACCACTGTCAGCAAGGGCAGATCATGACCTTTCGCCAACATTTGCGTGCCGACCAGAATCACCGGTTGACCAGCACGTGCTTGGGCCATCGCAATTTCGAATTCGTGTCCGGCACCGACACTGTCGCGATCGAAGCGCAGCACGGGTATACCCGGAAACAACTCAACCAAACCTTGTTCCAGTCGCTCGGTTCCGAATCCGACCGGCTTCAGCGGGCTGTGGTCGAACGGGCAAGCCGGTGGCGCATGCTGGATCCGTGCACAGTAGTGGCACTTCAGTCGTGCTTCGCCCTTGTGAAACGTCAGTGGCCGATCACAGCGTTCACAGGTTGGACTATGCCCGCACAACTCACAGTGCAGGCTCGGCGAAAAGCCGCGGCGGTTGCGGAACACCATCGCTTGTTCGCCGCGCGCCAGTGCTGCGCCGATGGCGTCGATCGCGGCACGCGCCAAACCATGTACCGGCTTCTGGCTGTTGAGGTCGAGCAATTGGACGGACGGCGCGCGCGCCGACATGGCCCGCTGCGGCAATGAGAGGCGCTGGTATCGGCCCAGCTCCAGATTGTGCAGAGTCTCGAATGACGGGGTCGCAGAACCCAGCAGCACCGGGATGCCGAGCCGGTGCGCACGCATCAGCACAAAGTCCCGGGCGTGGTAGCGGAATCCTTCCTGTTGCTTGAACGAGGCGTCGTGTTCTTCATCGACGACAATCAATCCGAGATCGGCGAACGGTGCAAAGCCGGCCGACCGTGTGCCGACGAGCACCAGCGGTTCGTGCGCACGGCATCGCGCGAACGCTTCGGCACGCTCACGATCGGACCGGCCGGAATGTGCGACCAGCACCGGAAACGCCAGGCGTTCACGGAAGCGCTGCACGAGTTGAGGTGTCAGGCCGATTTCGGGCACCAGCAGCAACGCCTGCCGACCGGCCTGAAGCACGGATTCGATCGCGCGCAGGTAGACCTCGGTCTTGCCACTGCCGGTGACGCCTTCCAGCACAAAACAGGCATACGCCTGGCGATGCGCAAGCACCGCTTCGAGTGCTGCCTGTTGTGCCGGGTTCGGTGGTGGCGCTGTGGTCTGGACCTGACGCGCGCGCTGACTTTCGTCGATCTGTTCGATCAGCCCCAGATCCATCAGGCGTTTGCGTGCTCGCTGGTCGGCTTTGGTGGTCGCAGTCAGCGTTCGCCAGCGTTGTGGGCCGTCCGCCAAAGCCTGGTACAGACGCCATGGTGCCGTGTCCGCCTTGAGCAGCGCTGCCCGATCGGGCGCATCGATACGGCACAACACTGGATCATGGTCGGCGCTTGCCGCAGGACGCTCGCCGGCACTCGGTGGCAAAGCTGCAAACAACACTTCGCCGATCGGATGCTGGTAGTAGTTCGCGGCCTGCAGGAGGCTTGCGAACAAGGCGTCTCCGAATGCCGATTCGGTATCCAGCACGTCAAGAATGGCACGCAGTTCGCGACGACTCTGACGGCTCTGGACAGAAGCCACTTCGACGACGATGCCGAGCCGATCGCTGCCGCGGAACGGCACGCGCACGCGCTGCCCGGGTCTTAACGCCGCAGCACTGCGCCCTCGCGGCGGCAAGTAATCGAACAGCTCGGGCAGCGGAATGTCGAGTGCAACTCGGACCAGGTCCATGGGTAGGTCAGGGCGCGTCGGCCCAGCGTCGGATCAACTCGCGCTCGGCCTCGCTCATCTGCGTCAGGTTGCCGAGTGGCATCAGTCGTGATCCGACCACCTGCTGACGGATGAGAATACGCTGTCGATCCCATTGCTCGGGCGTATCGAGTACCAGCCCTTTTGGTGCGACCGGCAAGATCGTCGGCGACTGGCTATGGCAGTTGCGGCAGTGCTTTTGCATGACGGCAGCAACTTCCTCGATGTCTGGTGGCGGCAGCGCGCGTGTGGCAATTGCCGGATCGGAGCCGGACGTTTGCGGCAACACCGGCGCTGGAGCAGGGCGCAACCAGGCGATCGTGCCGAACATCAGCACGGCGCCGCCGACCAGCAAAGCCCAGACGCGCTGACCGCTGTGCCAACGCACGAAGAACTCGCGGATCGCGGCAGCCGCGACGAAGATCACGAACAACACCCAGCCGCGGTGTTCGTGCATCGTCGCCGGGCCCCAGTGGCTCGACAACATGGCAAACACCACAGGCAGCGTGAAATACGTGTTGTGCACCGACCGTTGTTTGCCGCGCTGGCCGTCCAGCGGATCGATGGCGGTGCCACCCGAAAGCGCCGCAACGAGACGCTTCTGGCCGGGAATGATGACGAAGAAAACGTTGGCCGACATGCAGGTGGCCAGCGCGGCACCCGCCAGCAGGAACGCCGCCCGACCGGAGAACAGACTGGTCGCGAGCAAACACACACCCAGTACCAGTAGAGCCACGACCAAACTGAGTCCGTGTTCGTTCGACGCGAATGCCTTGCAGGCCAGGTCGTAGATGAACCAGGTGCCGAACAGCAAACCCAGCGCCGCCAGCACCGCTTCGGTGTCGCCGAGTGCCAGAACCTGCGGATCGACCAGATACAATTGCGGCGAAGCCAGATGCACCAGACACAGCAGCACGAAGCCGCTGATCCACGTGGTGTATGACTTCCACTTCGACCAATGCAGATCGGCGGGCAATTCCGCTGGCGCCGGCAGGAACTTCTGCTTCAGATAGAAACCACCACCGTGCACGGACCAGGATTCACCGGCCAAGCCCTGTTGCGGTTGTTTGGGTTTGCCGAGGCCACGATCGAGCGCGACAAAGTAGAACGATTCGCCGATCCACGCGATCGCTGCCACGACATGCAGCCAGCGCAGCAGGAACGCC
>JBEIPT010000303.1:0-4757 GCA_040376895.1 Lysobacteraceae bacterium
ACTCACGCGCTTGCTGGATCTCGGCATCGAGCCCTATCTGCTGCGACCTTCGCTGATCGCAGTGATGTCGCAACGGTTGGCGCGCCTGACCTGTCGGGAATGTCTCGTGCCAGAGGCTGTCGAGCCGCACGTCCGCGAGACTCTGGGGGTGGGACTGGAAGAGCAGTTTTTTGTCGGCGCCGGCTGTGCGGCTTGCGAGGGTTTGGGTGTCCGTCGACGCCGAGCGGTCTACGAACTGCTGGTGGTCAGCCCGGCCATTCGGAAGCTCATGGTGTCAGGCGCCGAAGCCGAGGCGATCCATCGGCTGGCCGTCGAAGAGGGGATGACTCCACTGACTGAAGCTGCCGTGGCCATGGCCCGGTCCGGACAGATATCGCTGGGCGAGGCCTGGCGCATGCGGACCTGATCGGATCTTCGAAGGGGCTGAACGCGTCATCGCGACGCCCGCAGGCTGTTCGTGCCGCGGAGGCGTGTTTCCGGGGCTGCCCAGGAACTACCCGCCGTCATTCCCGCGAAAGCGTGAATTCAAGTGATCGCCAGGGTGTCATGGCGGTGTCGCGGTGAGTGGATCCCCGCTTTCGCGTGGATGACGGTGGTGGGGCGCTGTGAAGGCCGGCGCGGCCCGTGTCCTGGCCACTTCACAGGCGGACATACGAATTCAAACGGTCGTCGGGTATTCAGACGGGCACCAAACCTTCACAATAGCGGCTTGGACTGCCGGAGGGCTTATGGCGCAAATGATTGAAGCGACGGTGCCGGATATCGGCGCCAACAAGGACATTCCCGTCATCGAATTGCTGGTGAAGGTGGGCGATACGGTGACCAAGGACCAAGGTTTGGTCACGCTGGAATCGGACAAGGCGACCATGGAAGTGCCGGCGCCGGCCGCCGGTATCGTTCGCGAGCTCAGGGTAGGCCTTGGCGACAAGATGTCCGAGGGCAGCCTGGTAGCCGTGATTGAAGCCGCTGATGCGGCAGCCAAACCGGCAGCGGCGCCTGCACCAACTGCTGCTCCGGCACCGACGCCAGTCGCTGCGCCGGCACCGGTCGCGGCAGCCCCTGCGCCTAGCCCGGTCGTGGCAAAACCGGTCCCGGCAGCTGCCAACATGCCTGCGCTCGCGGCAGGTTTGCCTTATGCCAGTCCGGCCGTTCGCCAGTTCGCGCGCGAACTCGGTGTTGATCTTGGCCAAGTGGGTGGCAGCGGCCGCAAGAGTCGCATCACCAAGGACGACGTCCAGAATTTCGTCAAGCAGGCGCTCAGTGGTGCCCGCCCGGCACCGGCCGCCGCGCCGAGTAATGGGGGCGGACTGAATCTGCTGCCTTGGCCGCAAGTCGATTTCAGCAAGTTCGGTGCGACCGAAACGAAGGCGTTGTCGCGCATCAAGAAAATTTCCGGTGCAAATCTCGCGCGCAATTGGGCGATGATTCCGCACGTTACCCAGTTTGACGAAGCCGACATTACCGATCTCGAAGCGTTCCGCGTGCAGCTCAACAAGGAAAACGAGAAGTCCGGCCTCAAGCTGACCATGCTCGCGTTCCTGTTGAAGGCGTCGGTAGCCGCACTGAAGAAATTCCCGGACTTCAACGCGTCGCTTGATGCGGGCGGCGAAAACCTGATCGTGAAGCAGTACTGCCATCTCGGATTTGCGGCAGATACCCCGAACGGACTGGTGGTGCCGGTGATCCGCGATGTCGACCAGAAGGGTGTCCTTCAGATCGCCAAGGAAACCTCCGAACTGGCCGGCAAAGCCCGTGACGGCAAACTGGGTCCGGCCGACATGCAAGGCGGCTGTTTCTCGATCTCCTCATTGGGTGGTATCGGCGGTACGGCGTTCACACCGATCATCAATGCGCCGGAAGTCGCCATCCTCGGAGTGTCGAAATCGACGACCAAACCCGTCTGGAACGGCAGCACGTTCGAGCCGCGCCTGATGTTGCCGCTGTCGCTGAGTTACGACCACCGCGTCATCGACGGTGCCTCGGCCGCCCGTTTCACCGCCTACCTCGCACAAGTGCTGGCGGACTTCCGCCGCGTGATGCTGTGACCCGGAGTCCGAACCCATGAGCAATCGAGTTCAGATCAGAGTGCCCGACCTGGGCGGCAGCAAGGACATTCCAGTCATTGAACTGCTCGTCAAAGTGGGCGATGTGGTGAAGAAGGACCAGGGACTGTTCACGCTCGAATCGGACAAGGCAACGATGGAAGTGCCCGCGCCGATGGCAGGTGTGCTGGTCGCGCTCAGCGCCAAGCTCGGTGACAAGCTGTCGGAAGGGGATGTTGTCGGCGAAATCGACAGCGCCGTTGCTGTCGCTCCGACGCCTGCTGCTGCACCAAAGCCCGCAGTTGCACCTGCGCCGGTAGTCGCACCCGCGCCCGCGGCTTCGGCAGCAAGCGGCCGACAGGCCGACATGACGTGCCAGGTGCTCGTCATCGGCGCCGGACCGGGGGGGTACACCGCCGCGTTCCGTGCTGCCGATCTGGATCAGGATGTCGTGCTGATCGAGCGCTACGAACAACTGGGCGGCGTCTGCCTCAATGTCGGTTGTATTCCGTCGAAGGCGTTGCTGCATGCGGCGAAGGTGATCGACGAAGCCAGCCACGCCAGCGACTTCGGCGTGAGCTTCGGGGCACCGACGATCGATCTCGACAAACTGCGTGCCTACAAGCAGAAAGTGGTTGGCAGCCTGAACACCGGCCTTGCCGGCATGAGCAAACAACGCAAGGTGCGGCGCGTCACCGGTCTGGCGAGTTTTGTGTCATCAACCGAGGTCGAAGTGGTCACGGCCGAAGGCACCAAACTCGTTCGATTCGAGAAAGCCATCATTGCCGTTGGATCACAGCCGGTGAAATTGCCGGGGTTGCCCTGGGACGACCAGCGCCTGATGGATTCCACCGACGCGCTGATGCTGAAGGACATCCCGAAAAGAATGCTGGTTGTGGGCGGCGGCATCATCGGCCTGGAAATGGCTTGCGTGTACCAATCGCTGGGCACGGCTGTCACCGTCGTCGAGTTGATGGACCAACTGATGCCAGGCACCGATCTTGATCTCGTCAAGCCTCTGCAGGCACGGATCAGCAAACGGTATGCCGGTATCCATCTGAAGACCAAGGTCAGCCGCATCGAGGCGACACCGGAAGGTTTGCGCGCCACGTTCGAAGGCGACAAGGCTCCAGAACCGCAGGTTTACGACCGCGTGCTGGTGTCGGTGGGTCGTTCGCCGAACGGCAAGAAGATCAAGGCCGAGGCGGCCGGTGTGGCAGTGAGTGATCGCGGCTTCATCGCCGTCGACAAACAAATGCGCACCAACGTCCCCAACATCTTTGCGATCGGCGATGTCGTCGGCAATCCGATGCTGGCGCACAAGGCCACCCACGAAGCGCGTGTGGCCGCCGAAGTCGCGTCCGGTCTGCAGCGCGAGTTTATCGCGCATGTCATCCCGAGCGTGGCCTATACGGATCCGGAAGTGGCCTGGGTTGGTCTCACCGAAACCGAAGCCAAACAGAAGGGCATCACCTACGAGGTTGGCAAGTTTCCGTGGGCTGCCTCCGGGCGTGCCATCGGTATCGGCCGCACCGAAGGCTTCACGAAGATGCTGTACGATCCGGCCACACATCGAGTGCTCGGCGTTGGCATCGTCGGACCCCATGCCGGTGACCTCATCAGCGAAGCCGCTCTGGCGATCGAAATGCAGGTCGAAGTGGCCGACATCGCGCTGACGATTCATCCACATCCGACCCTCGGCGAAACCATGGGTCTGACGGCCGAAGTCTGCGAAGGTACGGTCACCGACTTGTACTTGCCCAGGAAAAAGCACTGATCGAAGCGATTGCAGGCTGGTGCCGAGCTCCGCGAAGCCCAGCCCATCATGGCGCCGCGTCCGGAAACACGACGTTGGCGCGTCTTGCGGCTTTCGCAGCTTGCCCGGAAAGCTTGAGGCCCGCCGGGCTTGGCGAAGCCGAGCGACAGCCAACGCGTCTCTTTAATCCTGTTTGGTGGCTTTTTCCTCGAAGCCCATCTTCAATAGTTCGTCCGAACGAACCACGCTGAGTTTTTCGCCGGTCATCCGCTCCAGCGGCAGCGGCCAGGCGCCGGCGGGTTCCATGGTGCGCATGGCTTCGTCGGGCGTCAGGCCGAGATGTTTCATTGCATACGCGGCATACAGCACTGCGGCCCGACCGCCGCTGCCACAGTGCAGCAGGACCTTGCCATCACCGGCCGCCATGGTCTTGGCGAAAGCATCGAGCAGTTCCGGCGTGTAGGCGGTGGCACCTGCGATCGGCTGGTTCGTGTAAGTGATGCCATCGGCAGATGCCAACGCGGCTTCGTCGTATCCGAGGGAGCTCATTTCCTCCGGCGCACGCACGTTGAAAATGTGCGTGATGCCGCGGTCCTTCAGGCTATCGAGATCGGCCGCCGTCGGTTGCCCGGCGACGATGACCCGGTCATGCACCATGGCCTTTTCGAATGCCGAAATCGGGGCCTCTGCCGGTGCCGGGTCGGGTTTGGTTCCGGTCGCACAGGCGGCGAGCAGCAAGGTCGACAGCAGGACGGGCAGCACGCGCGTGATGATCATTGGGGGTTCTCGTAGTGGGCGGATGGGCGATGGTGTCGGATATCCGTGTATAGCGGAAAGTTCCGCTTCTTGTGCTTCGCCCTGCGAAGTACAAGGGCGACGTGTTTGCCTAAACCCCTCCCAACCCTCCCCGAACATCCGCTTGCCGGGAATGACGGTTGGAGGGCTGTGCGCGGGGATGA
>JBEIPT010000399.1:0-3609 GCA_040376895.1 Lysobacteraceae bacterium
AGATCAAATTACGTCTGCGCTATGTTTGGCCAACCTTCCAACCAAGAGAGCCTTGCCCATGCCACACCACCATCGTTCTGTCGCACTGCTGACCCTTGTTTCGCTGAGCGGCTACGCTCATTCAGCGGAGCCTGCGCTCGCCGAAAACTATCCAAGCTTCAAGGTGGACGTGCAGCTGACCGCAGTGGCACAGGCGCAACTGACCAAGAGTGGCCACAAAATCGGCGTCACGTTCGAGTTTGGAACGGAGATGGGTCCTGATTCGACGAACATGATTTCCAAGGTCGTCGAGCTCGAACTGCCGGGCGTGATCAACACCGAAACCTTTGGTTTCGCCCCGGAGGAGGTCGCCGATCTTGGTGACACGTATGACGGACAGGTCAGTGGCTATTCTGTCAGCGAGACCGAGCTGAACTTTCTGGATTGTGCGTTGGTGAGCGGCAGTATCGGTGATCTGCGCGGCAAGACTCACGTGCTGGCTTGTGACGTGCTGAAGCTGGATTGATTGCCGTCTGCGTTTGCTGGCAGTAGGTCTGGGGAGCGGCTTCAGTCGCGTTGCGGTGTTTCCTGGAAGCTGTCGCATCGTGCCTGAATTCGCTTTCACCAGACATGACTGCAGGCGTTGATAGTGGCCAGTCAGGTTCGACGTTCTCGACAAAACAGCAACGGCAAGAAAAAACGATGCAGGTCCATGCTCAGCTCATCGAACGAGTGTTTCTGCGGGCTAGCCGCAGAGACAGGACAGCGCGAGGCCGGTTCTTCTCCCGCTTGCGGGAGAAGATGCCCGCAGGGCAGATGAGGGCGACCTGGCGACAGTCCAATTCCGTCGCCGACCTGTTCTTCGGCCACCATCTCTGACCGAAGTTCTGCGCCAATCTGTCCCTCATCCGGCCTTCGGCCACCTTCTCCCGCTTGGCGGGAGAAGGGTTTTTCGTGACGTGCACCGAATGGTGCGACCAGCCAGCCTCACTGCCGCTTGTGCATGGTTCCGGACACACCCATCAACTCGCGATTGCCCAGGAACTTGCCGAGTTCCCTGGCAAACACGCGCTTCGAGCCACCGCGGCCGGACGACATCGCGATCGCCGCGATGTCGAACTCGACGCCGGATTCGGCCAACGCCAGCTTCAACGGCTTGGCCTGTTTCGCGACCAGATCGTCGAAGTCTTTCTGCAATTGGTCGAGATCGGCCTTGAGCACCTTCAGTCGTTCCAGGTGATAAGCACCCGGACGGCCTTCCCAGAACACGATGGCGGCATAAAGGGCATCGGTATGTTCACGCAGACGCTCTTCGCCGGTGATGGCGCCGCCTTCCGTGGTGGCAACGATTCGTTTGCGCATTGCATCGGCCGCATTGGCGAGTGCCATCAGCTTGCCGTGCTGCTTGTCCTTCTCGCCTAGCTGCGCGGCTGCGGCCTTGGCTTGTTCACGCAATCCGACGATGCGGTCGCTGAGATCACTCATGCTGTTGAACAGGCCTTGCACTTCGGTCGCTGCCGCATGCTGAGCCTTGCGGTCGTCGAGCGAGTAGGTGGCCTTCGGATCCATGCCGATCGTGATCTTCTGCTCGTACACCTGACCATTCTTGGTCATGCGCAAGGTGTAGTCACCCGGCAGATGCCGCAATCCGACGGTGGCCGCACCGGAGATCGTTGCGCCGACCGGCACACGTGGTGGCTTGCCGCGCATGGCCCAGGAGACACGGTTCAAACCACGACGCTTCGAAGCAGGCAGGGTATCGACCACTTTGCCGTTGGCGTCCAGCACTTCGAGCTTGAGCTTGCCGAACAGGTGGCGTGTCTTCTGGAAGTAGCTGATCACGATGTCGCCCGACGGGTTTTCGCCGAAGAACATGGCATCACCCACCGGCCAGCCGCCAAACGCCTGGATCTTCTGCAGTTGTGGGCGATTCGGCAGGAACGCGACTTCGGCGTTGAGCAGTTCATTGCTCATCGCACGCAGCGGCGTCAGGTCGTCGATGATCCAGATGCCTCGGCCGTGCGTTGCGAGGACAAGATCATGATCACGTGGATGAATGGCCAGGTCGCGCACCGCCACCGACGGGAAGTTGTCGCCCTTGAACTCGGCCCAGTTGGCGCCTTGGTCGATCGACAGGAACAGGCCCAATTCGGTGCCGAGGTACAGCACGTTCGCGTTCACTGGATCCTGCTTGATCACATGGGCGTAACCACGCACGCCCTGCGCCTTGGAGGCCACGCGTGTCCACGTCTTGCCGGCATCGCGGGTCATGTAGGCATGCGGGTCCATGTCGCCGAAGGTATGGCGGTCCAGCGTGGCGAACGCCACATCGGCGTCGTGTGGGCTGGCCTCGATCCAACTGACCCAACTGGCCTTCGGGACGTCCTTGATCGAACCGGAGGTGTTGCGCCAGGTCTTGCCGGCATCGGCCGTCACCTGGATGTTGCCATCGTCCGTGCCGACCCAGATCATGCCTTTCTGCTTCGGCGATTCGCTGATCGAATAGATCGTGGTATGCATTTCCGCGGCCGAGTTGTCGACGGTGATGCCACCCGACTGTTCCTGCTTCTGCTTCATCGGATCGTTGGTGGTCAGATCCGGCGAAATACGATCCCAGGACTGGCCGTGGTCACGCGTGCGGAACAAATACTGCGCACCGATGTAGAGCGTGCCGCGTTCGTTCGCCGACAGGTGCAACGGTGCGTTCCAGTTGAAACGCAGCTTCTCGCCGGCAACATTCGATTTCGGCTGGATGTCGCGTTGCTCCAGCGTGTGGCGGTTGATGCGCACCAACGTGCCACCTTGCGACTCGAAGTACACATAATTCGGATCGGCCGGATCACTGAAGGTCCAGAATCCGTCACCACCCGGCAGAGCTTCCCAACGCGAGTTGGTGATGCCGCCCGGATACTGGGAATCGCCGATCCAACTCGTGTTGTCCTGCAGTCCGCCATACACCTGATATGGCGACTGGTCGTCGACACTCACGTGATAGAACTGCGAGATCGGCAGATTGTGGTTCTTGTGCCAGAGCGTGCCGCCGTTGACCGACAGCCACAGTCCGGCATCGTCGCCACCGAGCATATGCTGCGTGTTGTCCGGGTTGATCCACAGGTCATGCCAATCACCATGGGCACTGCCGCCGGCACCAGTGAAGCTCTTGCCACCGTCATCGGAGACGATCAGGTTGAGGTTCATCTTGAACAGGCGGTCGGCGTTCTTCGGATCGACGACGATCTTCGAGAAGTAGAACGGTCGCCAGACCATCGATTGACTGCGATCCCGTTCTTCCCATGTCTTGCCGCCGTCGGCAGATCGGAACAGGGCGCTGCGGGTAGATTCGACCACGGCATAAACAACATTCGCGTCGGATGGAGCCACCTCAACTTCGATGCGGCCATAAGGCTTCGGGCCGAATCCGCCCGCGCCGGTGCCGATCTCGCTCCAGGTTTTGCCGCCGTCAGCCGTGCGGAACAGACCGCTGCCGCTCTTGTCGGTCGGGCCTTCACCGCCGGAACGGAACGTCCAGCCCTTGCGGCGGAAGTCCCAGAGCGCCGCGTAGAGGACGTCCGGGTTCTTCTCGTCGAGGCTCAGGCTGGCGCAACCCGTCGAGGCATTGGGCGCCTTGAG
>JBEIPT010000370.1:0-3929 GCA_040376895.1 Lysobacteraceae bacterium
CGATGGGGTGCCAGCACCAAAGTTCGCCCGAGCAATAGCCCTCACCGATGTTCTGGGAGGGTTGGGAGGGGTTAGGCAAACACTTCGCCCTTGTGATTCGCAATGCGAAGCGCAAGGACACCCCGCTCGCCGAACTCGTGATCCGCCAGCGTGAGAAATATTCCGCACCGGACTCGTTCCGCTTCGATGTAGCTCCGGACGAAGCCTGTGCCGCGACGGAGCGCACGCCGTCCGAGCAACATGGCTCCGATTCGGCGTCTGCGAGGCTGCCGAAAGAGGTCATCCATGAAATGGTTCACCACGATGTTGTTGCCCGTGCTGCTGTGCTGCGCACTCGAATCTTCACCCGTTCGATCCGAGCCTCGTCCGGAAACCACTCAAGTCTCGATCAACGGCACGGAGCTGGACCGAGCGATGCTCGAAAGGATTGAAGAACGTACCGGCCAGATTCTGCCGCCTGGTCAATATTGGTACGACACATTGACCGGCGCGTGGGGGTATCTCGGCCACGGGACCGCAGGATTCACGACCCCGGGCCTGAGTCTTCCTGGTCCCCTGCATGCCGACGCCAGTGGCGGCAACACCGACGTCTTCATCAATGGTCGCGAACTGGCCGACAGCGACGTCCGTGCACTACAGGCCATAGGCATTCCGGTGCAGCGTGGTCGCTGGTCCATGGATGCCTGGGGTAACGCGGGCGTGGAAGGGTATCCGCCCAGCTTCAATATCTGGGTGATTGCACGAAGTACCGCCGCGACGAGTTCGAATGGCGACTCGATCTATCGCACCTGGGGCAGTGGTGACAACAAGGGCTCCACCTGGATCGGTAGCGATGGCTCGATGTCACACAGCACGACCATCAACGGCAAGACCTACGACTACTACGTCGGTGACTGAGGCGAGACAACCATGACTTTCCGAATCGGCTTTCGCCACTTCATGCAATGGATCCTGTTTTCGTGTTGTGTGTACTTGCTGTTGATCGGCCATGCTGGTGCAGGCAACCAGTCACCGGGCAGGAGCCAACTCGGCACGAACGTTCCGAAGATCGCAACGCCCGAGGCGTGGTGGCTGGTGAATCCGTTTCCAGCATCGGCCTATTGGTTGACCCAGTGCGATTTCTGCACGCCGCCTGCGAACGCGCCGTCGGGCAACTGGAACACCGGCGAACAGTCGCAACTGGTGCGTGACGCGAACGGTTGGGTGATCTCGTTCGGCAGCCACCCGGATCGTCGGTTCACGCATATTGGTGCGGTGCTGTTCAATGGCGGCAGCGAGCGTGTGCCGGCCGGCGATTGGATCGTTCTGTATGAAGGCGAGGCCAGCGTCGACTATGGTCTGCAACCCTTCGTGCAGGTGATCTCGCGAAGCCCGGGGCGCGACGTGATCCGGATCACGCCGACCCAGAACTCGTTGTTGCAGATCCGGATTGCCAACATCAATCCGGCGAATCACCTTCGTAATCTGCGCGTCATTGCTCCGGGTGGTCGATGTGGCAATGACCCGTTCAGCTTTGCGCAGAATGCGGCACAGTGCGCGCCGGGAACCTATCAGGCGTTCGAGCAGATCGCTGCAAGTCAGCGGTTTCACCCCTTGTTCCTTCGCGAAATGCGCCCATACGGCACCTTGCGATTCATGCAGTTCCTCGGCATTGCCGATGGGTACCTCAATGCCGACAATCTGGGCGCACCGCAACAGTCGATTCTCTGGTCCGAACGCAGTCGACTCGACGATGCCCAGTGGGCGAGCGGGTGGCAGGACGGGCCACCGCCATACGAACTTCTGTTCGAACTGTCCGATGTGCTCGACGTCGACCTTTGGATGAACCTGCACTTCTGGGCCGACGATACGTTTGTCCAGGGACTTGCTGAATTGGCATTGCAGCGAACGCCCGGATCGAGGCTGATCTACCTCGAGTGGCACAACGAAGTCTGGAATGCTGCGCCACCCTATGGATACGCCGGACAGCGCATTGACCAATGGGCTGAGGCGAAATGGCCGACGGCACAATATCCCGGTGTCAGCAGTTTCACGAAGCGCATGAACTACGTCGGTATGCGGACTCAGCAGGTGTGCCAGATCTGGCGTCAGGTCTGGGGACAGCAGGCGAACCGGATCCGCTGCGTCATGCCTGGCGGGCCTTGGGACTTTCCGGCCGCCCAGGCACTCGCGTGCCCTTTGTATGTCGCCTCGGATGGTGTCGAACACTGCGCCGCAAACATCCATGCCGTGGCTTCCGCGCCGTATTTCGGCGGATACCTGAGTGATGCCATCGGCAGCCATTTTCAGGCCTTGCAGGGCTGGACCCAGCAACCTGATGGTGGGCTCGACGCGGTGTTCGACGAATTCGCTTCCGGTACCTTGGCGGGCGGCAACACTGCATTGGCCCAAGCCCGATCAGTGATGCAGGCCAATCGCGCCGTGGCGGAGCAGTATGGCGTGGCGCTCGTCGCCTATGAAGGCGGGCAACATCTCACGCCGTATTCGCAGCTCGGCACGTCCTGCAACGACTGGAACAACCCGCCTGCGTGCCAACCGTACCGGAGCATCCAGAATCTCTACATGCAGGCGAACCGGGATCCCCGAATGGGGGATCTTTACGATGACTACCTGGCGGCGTGGCGCGCTGAATCGGGCGGCTTGTTTGTCCACTTTGCGGGACTGCAGCTGAATCATCCGCAGTACGGCTCATGGGGCGCCAAGGAGTTTGCCGGTCAAGCCGACGCCACCGCGCCGAAATTCAGCGCACTGATGCGCCATCAAGCGGTCCTCGATGGAGGCCCGTTGTTCACTGATGGCTTTGAGCCGTCATCGCCATGAACAATCCGGTGAGAAAAGTTTCACTCTGGCTTCGTTCTGTTTGGTACTTCCCAACCGGAGCGAGTGTTCATGTCTTCCATTCGATTGTGTTCAAGTGTGGCCATATTGTTGTTGGGCGGTTGCCACATTCCGTCACGACAGGTGCCGATCAGCAGCGAGTTCAATGAGCGGCTTCGACTCGATGGTCTGGCGCTGGATACGCCGCAGTTGAGCCAGGACCAGACGGTCGGGCCATACCGCACCGACAGCGGGCAACTGATCAGCTCGGTGTATCCCGTGTCTGGTAATGCCGAACTGGATGGACGCACCAGCAATCTGATCCAGAGCGACTGTCTTTGGTTGGGGCACGACAGTCGATACGACATCGGCGATCGGGTCGAACTGAATTGGGAGCAGAACTGGACGTTCGCGGAGCCCGAGGATGGCCCGTCGTCTCCTGCTTCGGAACGGACCATCGGGACCTGCACCTTCAGTCAGCCGGTCACGCGCGAGTTCCTTCGGGCAGACGTGGTGGGCTGGCGTGGTGCATCGGACGAACAGCCCAACCCTGTGTATGCGCAGTCTCAAACGAATGCCCTGACGGAAGCGGAAATCGACGGCTGGTTACCGGACGAGCCTCTGGTCATGCGGTGTGTGACACCGCGGCGCAACGATGGCGCCGAGGGCTATTCGTGCAATCTGAATGAGATCAAGCCGTACACAACACATTTGACCCGCTTTGTGCACGACGCTCCCGATGTGTCGTCCAACCCGGATGGCGTTTGCCTGAGTGACACCGTGCGTCCGGTCGGTATTCGATTCAGCGCCAACGATGCGGTGTCGCCCATGCCGGCCGAAGGTTTCTTCCCGGCCTGCACGCGTCGTGGCTTCTGGCGGCCGGATCGCGACACGCATCTCGAGATCAGCAGTGACCTGTGGCGCTCTTCGAGCAGACGAATCGGCCCCCATCTGATGGTCGTCGACCGCCTGCGCACGGTGCGCCGACCGATGCGGCGCGAGCGCGTTGGATCCGCCGAGCGCTGGTCATGGCAAACCCCCACACGATTCAACGACAGTCAGGCGCGCTGGGAAGAAAACTTCAGCGCAAGTCTCTATGTCCCGCGCGCGAA
>JBEIPT010000038.1:0-14434 GCA_040376895.1 Lysobacteraceae bacterium
CCGGAATCCGGACGCTTCCACCACGGTCTTTATGGCGCCAGCGAAATGGTCATGGATGGTTTCATGCACCTGCGGCGAAACGGCATTCTGAAGCGTCGGGTCTACGACCACCTGCCGCTGCAACAGTTGCTCAACGACGGCCTGGTCGGTGAAGTCGCCGACACCAGCACACTCGACCGGTTGATCGAAAGTGCTTTGGTACCGCTGACACTGGACCGACCGACACTGGATTGGCTGCAGCATTTTGGATGGATCGACGAAACCGTGCGCCTGCATGATGGCGAACTCCATTGGCCGGATGGACGCCGCAGCAGCAACGACCTGAGCCAGGACAGCGCCCGCAACTTGCTGCGCACACACATCGACGGGCGCCGACTGCGCCACGGGCGTTACCTGCACGGAGGCTTCTGGCTCGGCAGCAGTGAATTGCAGAACTGGCTGCGCGGGCTCGATGGCGAAGACTTCAGTGGCATTGCGATGACTCGCATCTCGCACATCAACCAGTTGTACGGCGGGCGAGAAGCGCTCGACATCGCCCAACGCCACCACGCACGTTTCTTCAACACCTGCATGATGCAAACCGTGTTCGGTGCCGCCGTGTCGGACGGACTGGCCGATGGCCAGGTCGTCAGCGGCGTCGGCGGGCAATACAACTTCGTGGCGATGGCACACGCCATTCCGAATGGCCGATCGATCCTGTTGCTTCGTGCGACCCGCGACGCCGGCGGTCGGACGGTCTCGAACATCGTCTACAACTATGGGCACGCCACGATTCCGCGGCACCTTCGCGACATTGTCGTCACCGAATATGGCTCGGCCGACCTCCGCGGGCAGACCGATGCCGAGTGCATCAAGCGGATGCTGGCGATCACCGACGCACGATTCCAGGACGATCTGCTCAAGCAGGCAAAGAGTCACGGCAAGATCGAACGCGATTTTCTGATTCCGGAGCGCTGGCGCGCCAACACTCCGGAGCAATTGCGCTCGCAACTCAAGATTGCGGAAACGGCCGGACGACTCGGAGTGTTTCCGTTTGGCAGCGACCTGACTGACGACGAACTCAAGCTTGGTCGCGCGCTCAAGTTCCTCAAGGCCGAAACGGCGAGTACCGGCGGCCGGTTGCGCACGGTTGCCAAAGCCTTCCTCGGCGGCCACCAGCCGGACCCGAAATATCTGGCGCGAATGGGCCTCGCAGCGCCGGCAAGCCGTGAGGAACGCATGTTTGCCAAACTGGTCGGCTTCGCCTTGTCCAGGGTTGGGTAAAGAGTTCTTTTGGCGTGAAGGGAGGCGCTGCGCTTCCCTCGTGGCCCCGTGCTGCGCCATCATCGCCGCTTCACCACGAGATCGAAGCCATGAGTGACGCGACCGCGGCCACAGGCCGCATGCCACGCCAGATTCCCTACATCATCGCCAACGAAGCCTGCGAGCGTTTCAGCTTCTACGGCATGCGCAACATCCTCACGCCGTTCCTGGTCAGCAGCATGCTGCTGTATGCGCCGGAAGCAGAACGTGCCGGTATCGCCAAGGAGGTGTTCCATACCTTCGTGATCGGCGTCTACTTCTTCCCGATTCTCGGCGGCTGGATTGCCGACCGGATCCTCGGCAAGTACCGCACGATCATGTATTTCTCGTTGTTGTACTGCGTCGGCCAGGGCCTGCTGGCCATGTTCGTCGACAACCGTCTTGGCTTCTATGCAGGCTTGTTCCTGATTGCCCTGGGCTCTGGAGGCATCAAGCCACTGGTCGCCTCGTTCATGGGCGATCAGTTCGACCAGTCGAACAAACACCTGGCCAGACTCGCGTTCGACGCGTTCTACTGGATCATCAACTTCGGCTCGCTGTTTGCGTCCCTGCTGATGCCGATCGCCCTGAAGAACCACAGTCCGGAACTCGCCTTCGGCATTCCCGGGATCCTGATGTTCATTGCGACCGTGTTCTTCTGGATGGGTCGCAAGCGATATGTACACGTCCCGCCCGCCCCGGCGAATCCGCATTCGTTCCTGAACGTGGCGAAGACCGCCCTGTTCACTCGCGGCGACAGCAACACCGGGTTCTACATAGCCATGATCGGATTCACTCTGGCCGCGGTGGCGCTGGCGTTTACCGCCAAGCTGCACTTTGTGCCGGCCGTGTGTCTGGCCATCGTCTCGGTCATCGTGTTCGGCGGTTACGGCACCTCACTTCAATTGGACCGTGCACGCGGCAAACATCCCGAAGAAGCCGTTGAAGGCGTTCGTGCCGTGTTGCGATTGCTGATCGTGTTCGGATTGATCACGCCGTTCTGGTCTCTGTTCGATCAGAAGGCGTCCACCTGGGTCTTGCAGGCCGACCTGATGGTCAAGCCGGAATGGTTCCAGTCGGCACAGATGCAGGCCTTGAATCCGGCACTCGTGATGATCCTGATTCCGTTCAACAACCTCGTGTTGTACCCGTTACTGAAGAAGTTCGGGTTTGAACCGACCGCAATCCGGCGCATGGGCTTCGGCATCGCGTTCTCGGGCTTGGCCTGGGTTGTTGCCGGACTGATTCAATTGCAGATCGACGGCGGCACGCCAATGTCGATCACCTGGCAAGTCCTGCCCTACGCACTGCTCACCTTCGCCGAAGTGCTGGTTTCTGCCACCGGCCTCGAATTCGCCTACAGCCAGGCCCCATCCAGCATGAAGGGTGTGATCATGGCGTTCTGGTACCTGTCGGTGACCATCGGCAATCTGTGGGTATTGCTCGCGAATGCCAGCGTCAAACAGGAGGCGGTACTGTCGAAAATCACCGGAACCGGGCTCAGCGAAGCGGCGTTCCTGATGTTCTTCTTCGCAGGATTTGCGTTACTCGCATCGGCAGCGTTCGGCCTGTATGCGAAGCACTACAAAACCCAAGACAACTATCGCCCGGCAGGCTGATGCAATAGCCCTCCCGGCACTCGCCGGGAGGGCTGCTCGAATCAGCGACGGATCAGCGATCTTGCGGTCAAACCCATCATCGCCAGGGCCAGCAGGATCAGGCCCAGTCGATCCAGAGTCGGGATCGACCGCGGAATACCGGCAACCACCGGAGCGAACTCGAAGTTCACGTGTGCGATCGGCGCACTCCCGGCCAATGTCACGACCGGCGTGGTGGACAGATCTCCGGCAAAACCAAGCACCTCGAGCGTGTCGCCCGGGAACGTGGCCGGCGTACCGCCGTCCAGGGATTGCGAAAGGCCGGCAATGCCTTCGGTGCTGAACACGTCGACACCGTCGAGTCCGTTCACGACCAGGTTGTCCACGTCACTGAGCAGAATGTCGAAGGGCACGAGGTTCGTGCGACGGAACAGTGCATTCGGCACGCCGCGCGTCGAGCCACCACTGTTGCGGATTTCGAACTGATCGCCGGCCGATGCGCCGTTCACGATCTGAGTGTCGGTCCCGCCGTCGCCGGAGACGGTGTCGGTGCTGTCGCCGTTGTTCCAGGTGTTGGTGTCGTTGCCGATACCAAGCGTGATGCTGTCGTTGCCCGGATTGCCATCCACCGTATCGTTGCCGTCGCCACCATTCAGCGCGTCGGCACCCGACGATCCGATCAGCGTGTCATCCGCAAGCCCACCATTCAGTGACAGCCGGATCAGCCCCGACGGGAATCCTTCAGCCGAGATCTGGTCGTTGCCATCACCGCCATTCATGTCGAGTGACTCGACATCGGTCAGGTCGATGCCGAATGGCACGAGGTTCGTACGATCGAAACGAACTTCGACTGGCGCCGTGCCGACAGCCACCGTGAATACATCACCCGCGCCGGCGCCGTTGACGATCTGACGGTCGGTGCCATCACCACCCTGCACGGCATCGGTGTTGTCGCCATTGTTCCAGGTATTGGTGTCGTCGCCGATGCCGAGCACGATACTGTCGTTGCCAGGATTCGCGTCGACCGTATCGTTGCCATCCCCACCATCGATCACGTCGATGCCGGACGAACCAACCAGCGTGTCGACACCCAGGCCACCCGACAGGCGCAGAGCGATGAGGCCGGCAGCCATTCCTTCGGCTGAAATGCTGTCGTCGCCATCGAGGCCATTGACGTCCAACGATTCGACTTCGGTCAGGTCGATGCCGAATGGCACGAGGGTCGTGCGATCGAATCGCACAACAACCGGAGCCGTACCCGCAGCAATCGTGAAGATGTCGCCGGATGAAGCACCGTTGACGACCTGGCGATCGGTGCCGGCGCCGCCCAACACCACGTCGGTGCCGTCGCCGTTGTTCCAGGTGTTCGTATCGTCACCGCCGCCGAGTGTGATGCTGTCGTTGCCGGTGCCGCCGCGCACGACGTCGGCGGCGAAACTGCCGGTGATGGTGTCCACCTGCGCACCGCCGTCGATGGTCGTGCCGGTCAAGGCGGTGAAGTCGGTGGTCAGCATGTTGCCGAGATTGATCGTGTTCGCGAGTGGGCCGCCGTTGATGACCATGCTGGTCACCTGGCTGCACAACGCGAAGCCCGGCACGGTGAGACCATTCACGAGCACGTTGTCGGAAGGCGCTCTCGGAATGGCAGAGCCACACTCGACGAGAACGGCATCACCTGCATCGCTCGTGACCGTCAGTACGCCGCCGGAAAACGTCGTCGTAATGGCTGCGTGGGCGTTACCTGCAGCAAGCAGGGCCAGACAAAGCGCCGTCTGGCGAGCGCGAAAAAAGGATGGTGCGGCATAACGCATGAACAGTTCTCCGGGCATTGGTCAGTGATCGCACGCATGGTTGCGACCTGACTGATCCACGGACACCCTCAAACGACATACCCGCACCTGACGAACGGGGGTGTCGTTTGTTCAACTCAACGCGGCCTGCCCTCGACCAACTGCTCGACCACACCCGGATCGGCCAGCGTCGATATGTCGCCCAGCGAATCGAGTTCATTCGCGGCGATCTTGCGCAGAATCCGCCGCATGATCTTGCCGCTGCGAGTTTTCGGCAGCCCTGGTGCCCACTGAATGACATCGGGCACCGCGATACCGCCGATCACCCGGCGCACTGTGGCGAGAATCTCGTGCTTGAGCTCGTCGTTGTGCTCACGCCCGGACTTCAGCGTGACGAATGCATGGATCCCCTGGCCTTTGAGATCATGCGGAAAACCGACGACCGCCGACTCCGCAACGGCCGGATGTTCGATCAACGCGCTCTCGACTTCAGCCGTTCCGATCCGGTGCCCGCTGACATTGATGACGTCATCAACGCGTCCGGTGATCCAGTAACAACCATCGGCATCACGCCGGGCCCCGTCGCCGGTGAAGTAACTTCCGGGGTAGGTCTTGAAATAGGTCTCGATGAATCGCGCATGGTCACCGTATACGGATCGCATCTGGCCGGGCCAGGAGTCCCTCAGCACCAGATTGCCACTCGCCGCACCCTCGAGCTCAACCCCTTGGGCGTCCACCAATGCCGGCATCACTCCCGGCAGCGGGAACGTCGCCGAACCGGGCTTGAGCGGTGTGGCACCCGGCAGTGGCGAGATCAGAATGCCGCCGGTTTCGGTTTGCCACCAGGTATCGACGATCGGACAGCGACGATCACCCACCACCTCGTGATACCAGAGCCAGGCTTCCGGATTGATCGGTTCACCGACCGAGCCGAGCAAGCGCAGCGACGTCCGTGACGTCAATCGCACTGGCGCATCGCCTTCGCGCATCAGTGCGCGGATCGCCGTGGGTGCGGTGTAGAAGATGCTCACCTGATGCCGATCAACGATCTGCCAGCAGCGACTGGCGTCGGGCCATGTGGGTACACCCTCGAACAACAGGGTGGTGGCACCGTTCGCCAGCGGACCATAGACGATGTAACTATGACCGGTGATCCAGCCGACATCGGCCGTGCACCAGTAGACGTCGTCCTCGCGGAGATCGAACACGCTCTCGTGAGTCCATGCCGCCCATGTGAGATAACCGCCACTGGTGTGCAGGACGCCCTTGGGCTTGCCCGTGGAGCCCGAGGTATAGAGGATGAACAGCGGGTCTTCGGCGCCCATGGGTTCCGCCGGCGCGATGTCGCTCTGCATGGCCAGCAGCTCACGCCAATCGCGGTCGCGCGGCACCTGCATGGCCACCGGCGCATTGGTGAGCCTGACGACCAGCACGGTCTCGACGGTCGCACATTCGCGCGCCTTCAGTGCCATGTCGACATTCGCTTTCAGCGGCACGTGTTTGCCCCCACGCAAGCCTTCATCGGCCGTGATCACGAGTTTGGATTGGCAATCGTGGATGCGACCGATCAGGGATTCCGGCGAGAACCCACCGAACACTACCGAATGAATCGCGCCGATCCGTGCGCAGGCGAGCATCGCCACAACCGCCTCCGGAATCATCGGCAGGTAGATCGTGACTCGGTCACCACGCTGGATCCCGAGCGCACGCATGGCATTGGCGGCTCGACACACTTCGGCATGGAGTTCGCGATAGCTGATGTGCCGAGCCGGGAGCGATGGATCGTCGCGCTCCCAGATCAGCGCAGTCTTGTCACCGCGCGTGGCGAGATGGCGGTCCAGGCAATTGACCGAGACATTCAACACGCCATCGGCAAACCAGCGGATCCGAAAATCCTCGACCGCGAACGAAGTGTCCTTGATCTCGGTGGGAAATCTCAGCCATTCCAGGCGCGTGGCAGCACGTGCCCAGAATTGTGTCGCGTCGGCAGCCGCATCGGCGGCCATCGTGGCCGCACGTCCGGCATCAATGCGCGAAGCAGCGGCAAACGCGGCGGGGACAGGCAAGAGAGATTCGGACATGTCGGGCTCCAGTCAGATCCCGATGGTTGAACACGGCGCCCCGAAATTCAACCCGATCGAACATCAAGCCTTGGTTGCGCGAACTGCCCATCCCATCAGATGAACTTCGAACATCAAAGGCTCGACTCGCACATCCAGGAACCCACAGTTCTCCAGTTGGGCGCGTCGTGAGGACATTGCTTGATCATCGGCCGCAACGGAAACCAGCTCTGCGATCCGCAACGCCGCTTCCTGCCAGGCCATGACGGTTTGCCGGAACAACAGACGCGCCTCGGGCAACTGCCCCTGTTGCGCCAAGACCAGCACGCGCTGCACCTGCGCCCGCAGGTCATCGAGCATCGGCGCCGCCATCGGGTCACTCGACATGCTCGCAGCCAACGCGCGCTGCGCCTGATTGAACGCGGCACGCGCCTGTTCGGCCTGGTGGTTGCCGGCCAATTGCGCACGTTGCGCCGGATCGTTCGCGACCGACAGGAAATCGAGCAGCGCCGGCACGGCCGCAAACAATCCATCGGCCGACAACTGCCGCATCAAGGCGCCCGCTTCCGCGATACCCATCCGTACCGGTCGGGAGCCCGCATGGTGCATCAGCATCTGCAACCGTGCGCCCGGTTTCGACACCCGTGCGATTTCCGCGAAGACCAGTTCGAGCTGGGCATATTCAATGCCGTATTGGCTGGTCACGAGATCGAACGTGGCATTGTCGAAAGGCAGCGCCTCGACCGACACACCACCACGGAGCTGGAGTCGCGCCGATTGTTCCGGTGTGAGGTCGCGACACCATGGCGGGTCGATCGCGGCCAGATCAACCGCGTCGACTCTTGCGCCACGATCGATACCGCCATCGAACCCAAGCAGCCATCGCGGGATCGCACCGTTGCCGGTACACAAGTCGAGCACGCGGGCACCCGGCTGAAGCGTTGCAAACGTATCCAGCCAGAACGTGGCCATTCCGCCCTGGTAGTTGCCCTGGAAGGAGCCAGGGCAGGAGTGCAGCGCACCACTGGCCCAATACCTGGACCAGGATGTCGCGCGCGGATCTGTGCTTGGAGATTGGGGATGTTCCGTCATGGCGTCAGCATGACGGCTGCACCCGGAGCCTTCAAGATCCCCGCGCGCGACGCGGTTTCTTACGGGCGATCGCCGGCAAACGATTTGGCGGTGGCGCCGACGATTTTGCCGTTGAGTTTGGCGGACTCATGCACGAACAGTTCCACTTCGCGCTTGAACACCAGGTCGCCGCTGACGGTGGCACGCGGCCCGATCACGATCTTCGGTTTGCGATTGTTCGCGCCGAACCAACTCATGCCCGGCTTGTCGACGAAAATGCCACCTTCGACCCGGCTGTCCGCACCGAGCTCAATGTCACCATTGACGGTGGCGATGCCGGCTCCAACATGGGCCTGTACATCGAGCGTGATCGACCCGTTGACGGTCTCCACGGCACCCTGCACATCGGCGCGATCGTCGAGCGTCACAGAGCCGTTGACGGTCTCGGCTGTCTCGATGACCACGGTGTCTTCGCCGATGCGGACGCTGCCATTCACGGTGCCGGCCGATCCGAGCCGCGCCTTGTCACCCGTGCGGATGCTGCCATTCACGGTCTCGGCGCTGCGCACTTGGGCGTTGTCTTCGATGGTGATGCTGCCGTTGACGGTTTCGACGTCGCCAGCCGTTTCGGCGCTGGGCACGGTGATACTGCGATTGACCTTGCTGATATCGCCCAGGTCTGCGGTCGCCGTACCGCAAGCCAGGATCAGCAACAGGGAAGAACTCAGGGTGGTGCGCAACATGGACTGCTCCTTGGCAAATGAAAGTTCCGGAAAGGAACACCCGCTGTTTCGGATGTTCCGTCCAGACTTCAGATGCAGGCAGCGTCCTGCGGGTTTACCGCAAATTGCCGAAAACGGGTATGACTGATGGCAGGGTCAGGCCCGCTCCACACCGGTTTGGTTCACTTTGCGGCTTTCGCCTTGAGCTCGCGGTAGCGGGCAACCTTCTTTTCGTAGTCCTTCATGATCGTCGCCTTGCTGGCTTCGCGATCGGCATACATCTTCTTTTGGTCTTCGAGATCCTTGCGGATCTTGGCGATCGACTCGGTGACGGTTTTCGGAATGATCTTCTTTGCGCGCTCGACTTCGGCCGCCGAAGCGAGCATGTCGGTCAGCGATTTTTCGTGGCTGGCAATACCGAGTCTATTGGTTGCCAGGGTCGATTCGACAACGTCGAGTTCCTGATCGCGAGCGCGCAGCAGATCGGCTTCCGTGGCATACGACAGCATCAGTGCGTTGTCGGCCTGGGCGGTCGCGTCGTCAATTTTCTGCTGTTCGGCCGCCTTCTCGGCGAGCACGCGATCGGCCGCCAATTCCTCGGCAGTCTTCTGGCGATCGACGGTCTTCACCGACGCGCCGGAGATCTCCTGGCGGCCCTTCTTGAGCTGATCGGCCGGCACCGTGTCGGAGAAGTGGACCTTGCCGTTTTCGTCGACCCACTTGTAGAGCTTCTTGCCCTGCGCCGATGCCGGAAGCATGAACAGGGAACCCAGCGCCAAGCTCGCCATCACCAAAAATATCCGTGCGTTCATGTTCGGTCCTTTTGCGCGATCAGTCCGCGCTTCCATACTGGCTACGATAGTCGAGAAGGGCCTGCCGGTGCTGAACCAGTAGCGAATCGGATGCCGCAAAAGCCAACAAATCTTGTAAACCGGCGATCGCCAGTACCGGCAGCCCATAGTCCCGAACCACTTCCTGGGTCGCCGAAAGGGTTCCGGTACCGCGTTCCTGCCGATCGATGGCGATCAGGACCCCACAGGGCTCGGCGCCAAAAGCGCGGATCAGCGCGACCGATTCCCGCACCGACGTGCCGGCCGTGATGACATCGTCAATGATCAGGACACGCCCCTTCAGCGGCGCCCCAATGAGCACACCGGCCTCACCGTGATCCTTGGCTTCCTTGCGATTGAACGCGACCGGAATATCCATGCCGTGGCGGGCGGCCAGCGCTACGGCCGTCACTGCGGCCAGGGAAATGCCCTTGTAGGCCGGACCAAACAGCATGTCGAACGGCAACCCCGACTCCAGCAGGCGTTCGGCGTAGGCCTCTCCCAGCTGCTTCAGGGCCAGACCGCTGTTGAACAGGCCGGCGTTGAAAAAATACGGGCTGATCCGGCCGGATTTGAGGGTGAATTCGCCAAAACGTAATGCACCCTGGCGAAGTGCCAGGTTCAGGAAATCGGTTCGGAAGTCGGTCATGGCGGGGTCTGCGGCTGGAAAACGTCATTTTCAGTCAGCGGGCCACCCGTCGCCAAGCATTCCGTGTCCGCCGGTACACTCAGTCCATGACCCGATCCCCCGAAGTACTGCGCAAAATGGTGTTGTGGACAGCCTGGCCGCTGATTGCCATGTGTGTCCTGGCCGTGATCATGGCGTTGCCCATGTGGATCTTCTATGGCGTGATCCTGACGCCCGACATCCTGGAAGAAATGCGCAAGGATCCAGCGTTCGCTGCGTTTCCGGCAGAAGTCTGGTCGCTGGTCGCGAGCATGCCGCTGCTGCTGGAGATCACCCTGGTCACGGCGTTCGTGACCCTGGTCATCTCGATCGGTGTGCTGGCACGCAAGCTATGGGGTTACTACGGGCTGCTCGCCTGTTTCTGGCTGGGTGTCCCGGCCAATCTGGGCGGCATCGTCTGGCATTGGCTCTTCATCGATCGGATCCACCCGTCCATGGCCGCCATGATGGAACAACTCAGTCTGCCGGCCTTCCTGCTCGACTATTGGGCCGTACAAGTGTCCGGCGTGATGTTCGGTCTGGTGTTTGCGGTCGGCTTTGGCTGGACTGCCTGGCAATGGCAACGCGCCGACGTCAAATCCTATTTTTCCGACACGACTTCCACTTCCGGACCCAAACCATGACCCAACTCACCCTGCACTATTTCGCGCCATTCGACCGCAGCGCCCGCGTCCGCTGGACTGCCCTGGAACTGGGCCTCGATTTCGTCGACAACCGGCTGAACTACCAGGCCGCCGAACATCGCGCGGAACCGTTCCTGAAGCTGAGTCCGGTCGGGTTCGTACCGGCGATCGAGTGGGACGGCCAGAGCATGTTCGAATCCGGGGCGATCTGTTTGCACCTGTGCGAAACCCATGCCGATCGCGGTTTGGTGCCGTTGACCGGCGAAACCGGGCGCAATGAGTGCCTGTCCTGGCTGTTCCACATGACCAGCACCATGGATCGCGCGTGCTTCGATGTGTTCTACCCGAAAGTGATCGCCCCGAACGAACAGGCTCATGCGGCGGCGATCGAACGCGTGCAGCCCTTGCTGTCGCGGATCGACCGCCACCTGCTGGACCACGAATACTTTGCCTGTGGCCGTTTCACGGTTGCCGACATCATGGCGGGTTACGCGCTGGCGACCTTGCGCCGTGGCGGTTTTCCGCTGGCCGAGTATCCGGCGATTGCAGCGTATTACGAGCGGGTCAGCGTGCGTCCCGCGGCCGTTGCTTCAGGCCTGTTCAAAGGACTTTGAAGTGGCCTGTGGCAACTGATGCGCGCCTGGCAGCTCCGACAGTGCCGGCCTGCCGCGAACTTCGTGCCGAATAGAAACAGCTGTGAGAGCGGCTTCAGCCGCGATGTGACCGGGTTCGAGGCATCGCGTCTGAAGCCGCTCCCACAGGATTGGCCTCATGGCAATTCGCGGCTCTTTGAATGTTGCTGGAGTAGATTGCTCAAGCGAAAGTTCCACGGCGTGTCGTCAAGGCCCGAACGAAGAGTGCCGTTTTTCGGGCATACAAGAAGCTCGCAATGACGGCATTCATCCAGGCCCCGCTTTTTGACGCGATGTCAGTCGGTCACCACTTCCCGCCGTTTGGCGGTATGTAACAGCCACAGATTGCGGCTGTAGATGAACAGTCCCGAGAACTGGCCCATCGTGAACACCAGATCACGCTTGTGGATGGCGTAGACAGTCAGCACCAAACCACCGCCCAGGCTGATCCACCAGAAAATCGTCGGCACGACGACGCGTTTTGCCCGCTCGGAATAAAGCCACTGGATGATGAAGCGCGACGCAAACAAGGCCTGGCCAAAAATGCCGACCACCAGCCAGACGTTCAGGTTATGCGCCCAGGAGGCGAAAAAATCGGCCATGGTCAAAGCTCCCTTGCGGCGGTACGTTTGCTGCGTCGGATCAGCCAGGCAACACCTCTCAGGTCGGCAAGGCCCACCCACAGGCGGTTCCACATGCCGTATTTGGAGACGCCCGTCGTGCGTGGCCGATGTTGCACCGGCACACTCTTGACCTGCCAGCCGGCGCGCATCACGAGTGCCGGCAGATAACGGTGCATGTGGTTGAAGTACGGCAGATCGAGGAAGGTTTCGCGCTCGAACAACTTGAGACCGCAGCCGGTATCCGGTGTCGCGTCGCGCAACAGTCGACTGCGAACTGCGTTGGCCACCTTCGACGAGATTCGCTTCGAAAACGTATCTCGGCGGGTAGTGCGCCAGCCTGCGAAGAGTTTGATTGTCGCAGGCGAGGCCAGATGTTCCCGCCACAGCTTGGCCAGATCGGCCGGGTCGTTCTGGCCATCACCGTCGAGCATGCCGATCCAGGTGCCACGGGCTGCCTTGACCCCGGTGCGGATGGCCGTGCTCTGCCCACTCTGCTGCTCATGCTGGACGACGCGCAGTTCCGGCACGGTCGCCTTCTGGGCCTTGAGTACTTCCGCGGTCCGGTCGCGACTGGCGTCGTCGACATAAACGATCTCGAATGCCACCAGGCCGCGCAAGGCGCTGGTGATCTCGCCGATCAACGGGGCGATGTTGTCCTGCTCGTTGAACACGGGCACGACAACACTGAGTGGCAATTCCGACATGGTTCGGGTGCTCAGGAAGCTTGGGATAGCCCGGCATCATAACGCCGACACCAGTCAACCAGCAGGGGCAAACCCTCACTGATGCGGGTGGTGGGCGCAAAACCGAGTTCCTGCCGGGCAAGCGAGGTATCGGCCATGGTCGCCGGCATGTCGCCGGGCTGCATGTCGCGATAGATCTTTTCGGCTGGGCGTCCAGCGGCATGTTCGATCGTGGCGATGAAGTCTTCCAGCGCTTCCGGCTGGTGGTTGCCCAGGTTGAAGACCCGGTGCGGCACCTGCCCCGGCGTGTCGGCCGGCGGACGGTCCAGCGCTGAAACCACGCCCGAGACGATGTCGTCGATGTACGTGAAGTCCCGGCGCATCCGGCCATGGTTGAACACCTCGATCGGGCGACCGGCCAGGATGGCCCGGGTGAACAGGATCGGCGCCATGTCCGGTCGGCCCCAGGGGCCGTACACCGTGAAGAACCGCAGCCCGGTCATCGGGACCCGGAACAGATGTGCATAACTGTGCGCCATCAGCTCGTTCGCGGCCTTGCTGGCCGCATAGAGGCTCAATGGCGAGTCGATCTTCTGCGATTCGGAAAACGGCGGTACGTTGTTGCCGCCATAGACGGAACTGGACGAGGCATACACCAGATGCGCCGGCCGGTTTTGGCGCACCAACTCCAGCAGGTGCGCAAAACCCACCAGATTCGACTGCACATAGGTCGTTGGCGCTTCCAGCGAGTAGCGCACGCCGGCCTGTGCAGCCAGATGCACCACCGCCTGCGGACGGTGCCGATCAAAAAGTTCGGCCATCGCCCCCGCATCGGCCAGGTCGATATGCTCGATCGGCACGTCGGGGATCAAGGCGGCCACGCGGTCGCGTTTCAGGCGGACATCGTAGTAGTCGTTGAAATTGTCCAGACCCAGCACAAGCTGCCCGCGCGCCCGAAGGGCTCGGGCCACGTGGGCGCCAATGAAACCGGCGGCGCCCGTCACCAGAATGGGAGCGGTCATGGGGTTCGCGAACGTTGAAAGACAGCACAGGATAGCCGGGCGCCATTAAATTCGTGTACAACAGCGCTGATCCCAAGCCCGTCCGATATCCCCATGAGTGACCGCATCGACCCACCCACCGCAGCCCGGCGCCTCATGGAGCTGCGCATCGAGCACCGCGATCTGGACACGGCGATCGCTGCGATGTCGGCCGATCCGCATGGCGACGAGCTGCAACTGAAACGCATGAAGAAGCGCAAACTCAAGTTGCGCGACATGATGACGTTCTACGAGAGCAAGCTGATCCCGGATCTTGATGCCTGATGGATACCGTGACACGTGACATCGTCCGCCGACTGCCATGGCGTGAGTGGATCGCCAAGGGCGTGCTGCTGGGCCTGCTGGCTTCGGCGACTGCCGGTCTGGTGCTGTTCTGTCTGAAGATGGAACTCTGGCTTGAACAATGGCCGATGCTTCGCGGCATCGGCTGGTGGGTCTATCTCGGCCTGGGTGTGTTGACGATGGTCAGCCTGCTGATGACGCTGGCCCGGCATCGGCATGCCCGGGCAACACTTCTGGTCGCGGCCACACTGGTGCTGATGTTCGAAGTGTTCCTGCTCGGCCCCGGCGTTCATATGGCAAGAGTACCCATCGCCACGGCATTGGCTTGGTGGGCATCAATGGTCCTGCCGCCGCGGTCATGACGTCCTGGGCGGTCGAAGATCTGGTGCTCGCGACCCCGCCAGCACCCCGACGATCCTGGGGCGTGGTGCTGGGTGCCTCGCTGTCGCTGGTGCTGCATGGCTTCTTGCTGCTGTTCCTGATGCTGCCC
>JBEIPT010000110.1:0-10341 GCA_040376895.1 Lysobacteraceae bacterium
AGGCATGCGCCTGTTGCGCGAGCGGATCAACGAGTTCGATATTTCGTGTGATTGGCAGGATGGTCACGCACACGTGCCGATCAAATCACGACAGGTCAAGGAATTACTGGGCTGGCGCGATGATCTCGAGCAGAACTTCAACTATCCGCTGGTGTGGTGGGATCGCGATCAATTGCGCGCCAACCTCGCGAGCGATCGTTATCTCGGGGCATTGTACGACCCGAACTCGGGCCACTTGCATCCACTCAATTACACACTCGGATTGGCGCGCGCCGCACAGTCGTTGGGCGTGGTGATCCACGAACACAGCGAAGTCGTCGAGCTGACGCAAGGCAAAGTCGCGCGTTTGCGGACCAGCCATGGGGAGGTTGTCGCGGATGCAGTGGTGCTGGCCGGTAATGCTTATGTTCACGGACTGGTGCCTGAGCTGGATGCGCGCATCATGCCGGTCGGCACGTACATCGGTGCCACCGTGCCATTGGGTCCCGAGCGCGCCCGATCCCTGATTGGCAACGGCATGGCCGTCGCCGACATCAACTGGGCGCTCGACTATTTCCGTCTGAGCAGCGACCACCGTCTGTTGTTCGGTGGGCGCGCCAGTTATTCGACGCTGAAACCCTGGAACCTCGCCGGCATCATGGCGACGCGCATGCGGCGTGTGTTTCCGCAATTGTCCGACGTGGCATTCGACAAGGTCTGGGGCGGCTACGTCGACATTTCGTTGAGCCGGGCTCCGCATTGGGGCCGAACGGCGCCCAACGTTTATTTTGCGCAGGGTTTTTCCGGGCATGGCATCGCCGCAACCGGGCTGGCCGGCAGAGTCATCGCCGAGGCCATCTGCATGCAGTCGGATCGACTCGATGTGTTTGCACGCCTGAAGCACATGCCGTTTCCGGGCGGACGCTTGTTGCGCACGCCGCTGCTTGTTGCGGCCATGGCCTGGTACAAGATGCGGGATGCATTGTGGTGAACCTTGAGTCCAGTGTCCGGCCAGTTGCGGCGCTGAACCCCACTTCTACTGGTCGAAGCGATGATTCATTTTGAACTCCGTGAAGCGCACGAATCCGATCTTGAGTTGGCCTACCAGCTGACGAAAGAAGCCATGCGCGACTACGTCGAACAGACCTGGGGCCCATGGGTCGATGAACCGCAACGGGCGATGCACCACCAGAAATTTACGCCCCAGACACATCGATTGATCATCGTGGATGATCAGCCGGTCGGTCTGATCGCCGTCGACGAGAAGCCGGAAAGCGTGTGGCTCGAGAAGATCTACCTGACAGCAGGTTTGCGCGGCCAGGGCATCGGTTCGGCGTTGATCAGTCGGGTGATCGAGCGGGCCGACAAGTCCGACAAGCCCGTTCAGCTCCGGGTGCTGCGAGTCAATCAGGACGCGCGTCGACTTTATGAACGATTCGGGTTTGCCGTCATCGAGGAGCAGCCTGAGCGCCTGATCATGAAGCGGGAAACGAAGTCCGGAACTTCGGTCTCGGTTGAACCCTGGACTGCCGATTGGGCAGCGGACTTCAGCGAGCGACGCGCCGAGTTGCTGGATGTCTTCGAGTCAGCGGACGTGACCGTGGAGCACATCGGCAGCACTGCGGTGCCCGGACTTGCCGCCAAGCCGGTCATCGACATTCTGCTTGGGGCCGCGACACTTTCGGCCATCGAATCCCGGATCGAGCCCCTCGCGCACGCCGGTTATCGGTATGTGCCGAAGTACGAGATCGAACTGCCGTCACGGCGGTATTTCGTGAAAGCGGAGGACGGTGCACGGCGTGTTCACCTGCATGCCGTGGAAAAGGATTCGCGGATCTGGCGCGAGCATCTGTGGTTTCGCGATGCCCTGCGCCGGGATACCTTGCTGCGCGAGCAGTATCAGACTTTGAAGCTGCAGCTGGCCGCCAGTTTTGCCCACGACAAATCAGCGTATACGGCGGCCAAGGGGCCGTTCATTCAATCCGTGATGGCGGCGTTGCTGACCAGACGTTGAGTTGTCAGGCGCTGCGAACCAGCAACACCACCGCTTCCGCGGCAATCCCCTCTTCACGACCGGTGAATCCGAGTTTTTCGGTGGTCGTTGCCTTGACGCTGATTCGTTCGAGCTCACAGCCGATGATGCCGGCGATTTGCTCGCGCATGCGCAATCGGTGCGGGCCGATCTTCGGGCGTTCGGCGAGGATCGTCAGGTCGGCGTTGCCGAGTTCGTAACCGCGAGCGCGCACGAGTTCGAGCACATGGCGCAGGAACACGGCGCTGTCCGCGTTCTTCCAGCGGGCATCACTGGGCGGGAAGTGCTGCCCGATGTCGCCCAGCGCCAAAGCGCCAAGCAGCGCGTCACAGAGCGCGTGCAGAACGACGTCACCGTCGGAGTGTGCTTCGATGCCGCGGTCGTGCGGAATCTTCAGATTTCCCAGCCAAACGCCATCACCCTCGCGGAATGCGTGGACGTCGAAGCCGTGGCCGATGCGGATATCCATGACGCGTGGAATCAGGACGGACTGGTCAGGATGAATTCGGCGAGTGCCAGATCATGCAAGGTGGTGACCTTGATGTTGTCGTCGTCGCCGACGACCAGCAACGGATGACCGCCCATGGCTTCGATCGCGCTGGCTTCGTCGGTAATGGACGGTTTCAGCTGCGGATTCGCGAGGACATGCTCCAGCGCCGCGACCAGCGCGCCATAACGGAAGAGTTGCGGCGTCAATGCACGCCAAAGTTCATCGCGCGGCAAGGTCTGCTCGATGCGACCGCCTGCACCACCCCGCTTCATGGTGTCGCGTACCGGTGCGGCAAGAATGGCGCCATCGGCATGGCGACAGCCCTGTTCGATCAGGGCATCCAGATCATGGTGACGGACGCAGGGTCGTGCGGCATCGTGCACCAACACCCAGTCCTGCGCGGCCACGGTTCCGGCCAGTGCCTTCAATCCGGCCAGCACCGAATCGGCGCGCTCTTCGCCGCCGAAACACGTGCGCACCGGCTTGCCCTCGAGTTCGGTGAACCCTGGCCAATGCGGATCATCCTTGGCGAGCGCGACCATCGCGCCGGCAACCTGCGGATGCGCCAGCAATCGATCCAGCGTGCGCACCAGCATCGGCTGGCCGACCAGCGGGGCATACTGTTTCGGAATGACTGCGCCGAAGCGTTGTCCACGGCCCGCGGCCGGTACCACTACCCAGATTGATTGCATGCTTCAGCCCTTGCTCACGCGGCGTGCCGCCTTGGCGTGGTCAGCGCGTGCGCGCGCCAGATCTTCGAAATAGCCGTCCGGAATGCCGGTGATGTATTCCCCGGAAAAACAGCTGGTATCGAACGTGTGGAGTTCGTCGTTGCCTTCGGACACCGAACCGATCAGGTCCGACAAGTCCTGATAGATGAGCCAGTCGGCGCCGATGTATTGCTCGACATCGCGTTCGCTGCGGTCATGCGCCACGAACTCTTCGGCCGACGGCATGTCGATGCCGTAGATGTTCGGGAACCGAACCGGCGGCGCGGCCGAAGCCAGATAAACCTTGCGGGCACCGGCTTCGCGGGCCATCTGGATGATTTGCTTCGAGGTGGTGCCACGCACGATCGAATCGTCGACCAGCAGCACAACCTTGTTGCGGAATTCCAGTTCGATCGCGTTGAGCTTGCGACGCACGGATTTTACGCGCTCACTTTGTCCGGGCATGATGAACGTGCGGCCGACATAGCGGTTCTTGACGAACCCCTCGCGATACTTCACGTCGAGTGTCTGGGCCAGCGCCAGTGCCGCCGTGCGGGATGTATCGGGGATCGGAATGACCGCTTCGATATCGTGGTTGGGCTGCAGACGCAGGATCTTCTGTGCCAGGCGCTCGCCCATGCGCAGACGTGCCTTGTAGACCGATACATCTTCCATCATCGAGTCCGGGCGAGCCAGGTACACGTATTCGAAAATGCACGGCGCCTGGGCTTTCGGCTCGGCGCACTGGCGTGTGACCAGCTCACCCTGTTCGGTGATCACGACGCCTTCGCCCGGTCGAATGTCGCGTTCGCGTTTGAAGCCGAGCAGATCGAGCGCCACACTTTCGGAAGCGATCGCCCACTCCACGCCATCGGCGGATTCGCGTTTGCCGAGGACCAGCGGACGGATGCCGTGGACGTCGCGGAACGCCACCAGGCCAAGGCCCAGCACCAGCGTGACGACGGCATAACCGCCGATGCAGCGGGCATGGACGGCGCTGACCGCACGCAGCACGTCATCGGATGTCGGGCGCAGGTTGCCGGTGGTCTGCAGCTCATGTGCGAACACATTGAGCAGCACTTCCGAGTCGGAGCCGGTGTTGATGTGGCGACGATCCTGCTCGAAAAGTTCCTTGCGCAGACTCGTGGTGTTGATGAGATTGCCGTTGTGTCCCAGGGCAATGCCGAACGGCGAGTTGACCCAGAATGGCTGGGCCTCGTCGGCTCCCTCCGAACCGGCAGTCGGGTAACGGCAGTGGCCGATGCCGATCCGGCCGCGCAGGCGTGCCATGTGTTCGGTGTTGAAGACATCTTTCACGAGGCCATTGGCCTTGTGCAGGTGGACACGCGAGCCGTCGATCGTCGCGATACCGGCTGCGTCCTGGCCCCGATGCTGCAGGACAGTCAGGCCGTCGTAGAGAGCGGCACCGACTTCGGACCGGCCGACGATTCCGAGGATTCCACACATGGGTTCTAAGTCTCTTTCAAAGGAAATTCAGGGTGCAGTTGCACGTGCGCTGCGATCCGTTCGGGCACTGCTTTCAGTGCCGTTTCGGCGCCGAGCACGAGCCAGGGCAGGGCATGGGATTCTCGCCACCAGGCGTCACGCGGCATCGGCGTCAGGCCGGCGACGAGCACCAGCAGTACACACACGGCGACACCTCGGGCGGCGCCAAACACCAGGCCGAGCAAGCGATCTGTGCCGCTCAATCCAGTGCTTTGCACGAGCTTGCGGCTGAGCCACAACAACAGTGCGCCGACGAGCAGCGTGCCGACAAAGACCAAGGCGTAACCCAGGAAAATGCGCAGCGAGGGAGTACCGATCTGCGCTTCCAGCAGATCGGCGAGGCGCGGGCCAAACAGTGCGGTGAGTACCGACGCGGCTACCCAGATGACGATGGACAGCACTTCGACGAGCAAGCCGCGGATCACGCCCACCAGCATCGAGACGAGCACGATCGCTGCGATGGCGAGGTCGGCGCCATTCATCAAGGATGCCGGACGACGTTGCCGGACAGGTTGAAGCGAGCCTTGATGGCATCGCGCAGTTTGTCGGCGTTGCCGCGTTCGGATTCTGGTCCGACGCGAACTCGATAGAGCAGGCCCTGTTCGGTGTTGAGTCGCTCAACGTAGGCGGCAAAGCGCGCGCCGCGCAACTGTTCGCGGAGTTTGTTCGCTTCGGCTTCGTCCTTGAATGCGCCGACCTGAACGGCAAATCCACTGCCTACCGGTGCAGCGGTTGCGACTTCGGCCGGTGTACTGGCGCTACCCTGATCCAGTTCGGTGATGACTGGCTTCAGGCCCGGATTCGCGGAAGCGATTTTCTGGCGCATCGCTTCGGCATCGGCGCGCATGGCGTACGGACCGACACGCAAACGCGAGGCGGTCTTGCCACCAACATTGACCGCGTCGTCGATGACGCGAAAGCCGAGCGTGGCCAGATTTGCGCGCAATTGCGCAGCATTGGCCTGGTTCGCGAACGTGCCCAGCGACACCACATAACGACCACTGGCCGAAGTGCCGGGCATGGCGGCCGTGGCTGCCGGGGATGGCGTCGGTCGTGGCTGGATCGGCTGAGGCGGCGGAACGGGTTGTGGCGGAGCCGGAACGGGTTGTGGCGGCGGAGGAATGGCCGCGACCGGTGCCGGTGCAGGAGCAGGTGAGGTGGTGGTACTTGGTGCCGGAATCGCAGGCTGACTTGTTTGTCCGGTGGTGCCCGGGTCGAGCACTTCGCCTGTTCGTGCGTCGATGCGCGCCGGAATATCCTGGGGTACAACGGTTGCCAGCGGTTCGTCGACCGCTGCCGGCAGGACATCACCACCGTCGATCGCAGCACCGACACTGGAAGGCGGTGCCGGTGGTGGTGTGGCCACGTCGAGCGGGACATCCTGGACCTGATAGTCACGATCCGGCTGAGTCGGCACCGCAAGCGGCACGTCGGTGCGCGTCGGCGCCTGCTCGGGACCGTCCAGCAACATGGGCAGAAAGATCGCGGCCAGCACGATCAGGACAGCGGCGCCGATCAGGCGTTTTTGCAGTTGCGGGTCCATGGACAGAATCGCGGCAGGAGTGATCCGCGATTATAGCGATGCTGGCCCAAAAGTCCGGAATTCGGTCCTGGTGCGTATCTGGAAACCGCCGAATCAATCACGGAAGTCATTGATTCGGCGCCGTTCAGAGTGGCGGCGGCGTCAAGGAGCCGGGTCCGGCAAGCGTACGCTGAGGATCGGTGCCGGCAGGTTTTCGGTCGTGATCAGGAACTCGCGGCCTTCGGCGACAAACGTCATGGCTTCGGCTTGTGGCATGAATGGCAGTCCGAACGCGGTTGGTTGCGCCCGCAGGGTCTCGATCCAGCTTTGGCCGGACGTGCGCCGGAACAAGTAGGCATCACGGTAGGTGAGTACCGCCAGAAACTGTCCGTCCGGATCGGCGACTGCACTGGTCGCCTGGCCAAAATATCGTGCAAACCGCGGCATCGCTTGTGTCTCGGCGTCGGTGGCGCGCGGGATGCTGGTGAACTGGCCGAGATTGCGCGCCCGTACCGGCTTGCTGCGCGCCTTCAGTGGCACCGAGTACAACACCGGCGGAATCTGCCGTTTGCTGATCAGGTAGGCCATCCCCGCCCGTTCATCCACGAACGCGGCTTCGACGTCGTGTGGACCATCGTCGAAGCGCACTTCGATCCGACCGGAAAGCGCCACCCTTCGCGCGTCCAATCCGGGTTCTTCGACCAGATACAGAGTCAATGTGTCGCGCAGACCGCCGTTGTCACCGACGTCGGCAATCATCAGCATCGGTTTGCCTCCGGCCGAATAGGCGACCAGATCTTCCCAATCGACGTTGGTGGCTCCGGCCACATCGACACTGTGCAGGTGCTTTCCGTGACGATCGAGTGCCTCGAGCGCGGCCGGATGATCGCTGTCGTTGACCGCCCACAACAGGCGCTCATGGCGACGGCTTGCCGCCAGACCACTGACTTCGGCAATGGCTGCCGAATGCATCATGCCGACCATGGCCGGTTGGCCCAACGTCGTCGAGCCTGGTTCCGCAGCGGTTTGGCTCGCCAGTGCTGCCGCAAGAACGAAACTGGCCAGCGCACTCATGGTGATTCCGGATGGATCCGGACACGGCTGATCTGCAGGTTGCCGAGCGCGTTCAGGCTACCGAAGTACATACCCGGATCACCGTTGCCCGTGGCCAACAGCAAATGGCCAGAGTCGTAACTGCCCAATGCCGCGTCGAAGCTCTGCCATTGCCCGCCGACCCAGGCCTGAACCCAGGCATGCGGCACGAACACATGGCTGCGACCGGCAAATGCTTCCGTATAGGCCAGCCCTGCGGCGATCCGCGTGGGGATGCCCAGAGATCGCGCTGCTGCGGCCAGCAACAGCGCATGTTCGGTGCAGTCGCCGGCACGATCGTCAAACGCCTCGCGTGCGCTGGCGTAAGCGCTGGACAGATTCTTGTCGGACAGCCGCATGGACACGGCCTGGGTGAGGATTTTCATGCGCTCCGCGTCGTCTTTCGCGCCGGAGGCTGCCTTGCGTGCGAAGTCGCGGATCTTCACGTCGTCACTCTGTACCCAACTGTTCGCCTTGCGCTCGGTGTCGCCAGGTGGCGAACGGTCCGGGCGGCGGGTGGGCGCTACGTCAACCGTTACGCGCAGGCATTGCTCCGGCACGAGGGTCGACGGGGTGCATTGTTCGCTTGCCACGCGACGGCTCTGTTGTTCTGCCGACTTTTTCGGCAGTTCAACATCTCCTTCGATCTGCAGCCAATAGTCGATGTCCTGGCGACGTTGCCGCTTCGACAGGCGCTCGGGCGGCTTGACGGTCGTCAGTTCGAACAGATCGCCGCCGCGCGCCGAACGGGTGGCGTCGGCCTCGTTGCTGGCCACGACTTCCAATGTGGTGCCCAACATGGGCGTACGTGCATGGACCAGGGCTCCGTCCGTGTCGACCCACTGCACGGTCGTCAGGCTGGCGCCATTCATTGTCATGGTCTGATCAATGCGCCGACCTTCGCGTTTGCCAACTGGCGTGGCGACCGATTCCATCCCACCAAAGCGCACATGGACCGGAATGGCCGAAAGACTCGATGGATCAAACGCGATATACCGCAACTCGCCCTTGCCGGCTGACCGGGCGGCCTGCTCCAGCAGGTCGGCACCTTCCGACAGGACTGCGCCGGCCGGGAAATCGAGCGAGCCGTCACGCCACTGTTTGCCGTCGAACTGCCGTGTTCGCCAGTGATTCTGCTCGCGCCGGGCCTCGACCACCGCTTCAGTGTCACCGAGTTGCTGCTTGAGCGAGAACGACACCGGTTCGCCTTCGGCGGTCTCCACATGGGTTTCGATGGTGCGGATAGCCACGTCGGTGTCGGCACGGGCCAGGGTCACCGAGAACGTTTCGATATGGGTGACCTGGTGACCTTGGATCAATCGCTCGGTTTTCAGCGATCCGACCCGCTCGCCATTCAGCCAGATCTGGTGCCATTGAGCCTCGCCCGCGGCAATTGCCGCTCCCGAGGCGAGCGTGAAGGCTGCCAGCAGCATGCTCCCGATCCGGTTCCGGATTCGGGAGCGAGTGCCAGTCCTGGCGCCGCCCGCTAAACTTGCGTTTTTGTTCCGGAGAGAAACCATGCAGGTGTTGACCACGCCGTTGACTGCCATGTCGAAGAAGCTGATGTTGCTCGGCTCCGGCGAACTCGGCAAGGAAGTCGCGATTGAAGCACAACGGCTTGGTGTGGAGGTTGTCGCCGTCGACCGTTATGCCAACGCGCCGGCCATGCAGGTGGCGCATCGCGCCCATGTGATCAATATGCTGGACCCTGTGGCGCTGCGGGCGCTGATCGAGCAGGAACGGCCGGACTGGATTGTTCCGGAGATCGAGGCGATCCATACGCCGACGCTGATCGAACTGGAAAACGAGGGGTTCCACGTAGTCCCGACGGCCCGGGCGACCCGCCTGACGATGGATCGGGAAGGCATCCGTCGGCTGGCGTCCGAAGAGCTCGGACTGGCCACGTCGCGGTACCGCTTCGTCGATACCCGTGCGGAATTCGACCTGGCGATTGCCGACATCGGTTTGCCTTGTGTCGTGAAGCCGATCATGAGTTCCTCCGGCAAGGGCCAGAGCCTGGTGCGCACGGCAGCCGAAATCGAGGGTGCCTGGGACTACGCCCAGAAAGGCGGGCGGGCTGGGGTTGGCCGCGTGATCGTCGAGGCATTCGTGCCTTTTGACTACGAGATCACCTTGTTGACGGTGCGTCATCGTGGCGGCACCAGTTTCTGCGAGCCGATCGGCCATTTCCAGGAAGACGGTGACTATCGCGAAAGCTGGCAGCCACAGCCGATGAGTGCTTCGGCGTTGGCCGAAGCACAATCCATCGCCGCCAAGATCACCGACGCACTCGGCGGTTTTGGTGTCTTCGGTGTCGAGTTGTTCGTGCATGGCGACGAGGTCCTGTTTTCGGAAGTGTCGCCGCGGCCACATGATACGGGTCTGGTCACCCTGGCATCTCAGGATCTATCCGAGTTCGCGTTGCACGTGCGGGCGATTCTGGGATTGCCGATTCCGGTCATCCGCAGTCGCGGTTATTCGGCGTCGATGGCGATCCTGGCCCAAGGCCACGGCGTCCCAGTGTTTCACGGCGTTGCCGAGTCACTGACCGAGGTCGATACCGAACTGCGCCTGTTCGGCAAGCCGATCGTGGCAGGCAGCAGACGCGTGGGTGTTGCGTTGGCTCGCGGGGATTCCCTGTTCGCTGCGCGCGAGAAAGCACGACGTGTGGCTGAACGCATCCGGATCGAGTGGCAATGACCATGCAAGGTGCCCGTGTTTCCGTTGTCATTCCGTCCCGCCTGAAAGGCCCTTCCGGCGAACCGGGTTCACCATGGTTCGTCGAGCGTGCGCTGAATTGCCTGCGCGAACAGACCGCGCTGAAGCAGGGTGTGTTGATGCAGGCGATCGTTGCCGTCGATGCCGGCATGGCGGCTGTTGCAGGTCAGCGACTCGCCGGTCGTGCCGTGCTCGCCGAAAGCCAGACCCGAAGTCGGGCTGCGGCGCTGAATGCCGGCCTTGCCATGGCCGGTGGCGACTACATTGCGTTTCTCGAAGACGACGACTTGTG
>JBEIPT010000171.1:0-7709 GCA_040376895.1 Lysobacteraceae bacterium
GAAGCCGCTCCCACAGAGATCGGATCGTGCCGCTCGCCTCATGCCCCAACTGTGGGAGCGGCTTCAGCCGCGAGGAAAAGTCGTCAAGGCCCGAACGGAGTATGCCGTGACCGGGCACACAAAATGCTCGCAATGACAGCAACCATTGGGGTTGCGGCATCATCCTGGCTCGTTTGCGCCGAGCTTCGGAAAGCCGTCATTGCGAGGAGCGAAGCGACGTGGCAATCCCGTTCTTGCCTCATGCCCTGCAAACGCCGCTCAAACGCCGCTCAAACGCTCACCTCATTTTCCTGCATCTGATCCCGGTAGCGCCCCAAGCCGATCAAGCAGTCGCCACAGAGTGATCAGGTCCTGCCTGTGGTGGGCGATCGCTCGCTTCAACTTCCCTTCGCGGCCCGAGCGCAGCCATTCGTGCCAGGCGGAGGGTACCTCGCTGCTGGGCAGGTCGTGGTGGCGAACGATGCCCAACCATTCACGCTCGACGGTGCCGAGCTTGCAGTTGGTCAATTGTTCACGCAGTTGCCGACGCACGACCGGGAGGAAGTCGAGATGCGCCAATTCGGCAAATGGTGCAGGCTGGCCAAACAGTGGATACCGGCTGTTCATCATCGGCACGTCAAAGCTCTTGCCGTTGTAGCTCATCAGCACACGTTTGCTGCTGAGCCACTCGGCCAGCGTCGCCAGTTGTGTGGATTCACCCGCTGGTGATTCCAGCAACAACTGGCGGACGCGCAGACGGTCGCCACACCAATCGGCAACGCCGACCAGAAATGCGCGGACACCGACTCCTGCATTGAGCCCAGTCGTCTCGATATCGAACGCGGCAAGGTCGGCACGCGCCATGCCCTCGAGTTTCAGCCACGGCAGATCAACGTTGACCGGCTGCAGGTCTTCGTAGTCGACTTCGAGCAGCCGAACACCCGGCGCGATCGGGGTACCGAGATCGAGGTCGGGCACTACGTCAGTCACGGGATCAGGCAGACGACTCATGGCTTGATGGTAGGAGCGCCGGGCAATCGCTGCACGCAATCTGGCGACCAGCAGTTCAGCCTCGGCTGAGGGCACCACGGTTTCAGCAGCCACCGGCGGCGGACAGCGGATGGGCAGCGCACTGGCCCCGGCCTGAGCCCGCAGACGTTGCAACAACGCAACTGTGCTCATGATGCGGTATCCAGCAAGAGACCCAACGTTCGCAGTGCCAAGTCCTTTCGACTGGGCTGCTGACGTTCCACTGCACTCGCCACCGGGCCGACACAAGCCGGGCAACCCGACGCGCACGCGCAGGCACTCACCAATTGAAGCGCCTCGGCGATCACCTTGCGTGCATCCGCGAACAATGGGTCGCTCAGGCCGATTCCACCGGGATAGTTGTCGTACAGATACAGAGTTGGCGCGAACTGTTCGCCGGCACGGCTGACACCCACCCAATCCCCAGGGTTGCCGGTTTCGTCGCGATGGCCCACGGCACGCGCGAGATCGCGGCCCTCTGCCATCAAACGAAACGTGGCGACGATTCGAGTGGCAAATGCGGCACTCAGGAATCCATCGAGCGCCTGTTCGCGAGAAGCGAATTGTTTCTGCAGCACCTCTGCAGGCAATCGCCACCACACGGCAGTGGTGTGCATCTCCTGATCGGGGAGATTGATCGGTCCATAGCCGATGTTTTCGTGTGTGTAGTAGCGGATTTTCTTGTAGCCGGTAACACGGCGCACGACATGCACTTCGCCATGTCCACACAGACCGGCGCCGGAAGGCCGCGCGTCGAATTCAGCCAACACTTTCAGCTTGCTGTAGTCGATGGCGTCCGTGTAGTAGTCCACGGTGGTGCGTTGGACGAACGCTTTGCGTCCCACCCAGTCGAGGCGTTCCACCTGGAATGGCTCGGACTGCACCAGATAGATCGCACCTTCGTACAAAGTGAGCGCAGCTGCCGAATAGTCGACCTCGGCGATGATGGCTTGCCGGCCGCCGGTGATGTCGACCACCACGAAGTTGCCGTCGGCCACGGCTCGAAGATTGACCGCCTGCGCGGGATAGTCTTCGCTGATCCAATGGAAGCTGCCGGCTTCGCGATGCAAAACACCACATTCCGTGAGCACTTCCAGAAACGGCGCAGTGACTTGGTCACCGAAATGATCGTCGGTCTTGAATGGCAACTCGAATGCAGCGCAGCGGATGTGGTCGAGCAGAATCAGAGCATGATTCGGAGCGATTCGGGCTTGTTCGGGGCTGGCATCACGAAAGAACTCGGGCTTTCGCATCAGGTATTGATCCAATGCGTCGCTGCCGGCGACCAATACGGCAAGTGATTTCTGCTGCCGTCGGCCAGCACGACCGATCCGCTGCCAGGTGCCGGCGATTGATCCGGGATAGGCGTTGAGTACGGTGGCATCCAGGGCACCGATATCCACACCCAACTCCAGCGCCGATGTCGACACCAGACCATCGATCTCTCCCGCCCGCATCGCCCGCTCGATCTCTCGTCGCTCGGTCGGCAGGTAACCACCGCGGTACGCGCGAATCCGCGGTGCGCGACGCGGATCGGCATCAAACTCGTCCTTGAGGTACTTGGTGATCACTTCCACCAGCAGGCGCGAGTTCGCGAACACCAGCGTCTTGAAACCCGCCTGGACCAGCAGCTTCGCGATGGCCTGGGATTCCGCCTGAGCCGGGGCCCGAATCCCCAGATCCGGATTCACGACCGGCGGATTCCAGAACAGCACTTCGCGCGCGCCACGCGGCGCACCGGACCGAGTGATGGCTGTGACGGGCGCCCCGATCAAGGCTTCGGCATGAGCTTTCGGATTGGCGATGGTCGCCGAGCACAGGATGAACTGCGGTTTCGCTCCGTAAAAATCGAGAACACGCTGCAGTCGCCGTAAAAGGTTGGCCACATGGGCACCGAACACGCCGCGATAGGTGTGAACCTCGTCGATGACGATGTAACGCAGGTTCTCGAAGAACTGCGCCCATTTGGTGTGATGCGGCAGGATGGCTTGATGCAGCATGTCGGGATTGCTGACGACGATGTCGGCTTCGGTCCGTACCGCCTTGCGTGCATCGGATGGCGTATCCCCATCGAAGGTGTAGGCGCGCACACCGAGGTTGCCGGCGCGATTGAGCTCCAGCAACTCGGCCACTTGATCCTGCGCCAGGGCCTTCGTCGGGAAGAGGTAAAGCGCCTTGCACCGTGACTTCAGCACGGCATCAACGACCGGCAGGTTGTAACAAAGCGTTTTGCCTGAGGCGGTGGGCGTCAGGACGACCACGTGCTCACCATTCGCGACGGCGTCGAATGCTTCGCGCTGATGGGTGTACACCTGCGAAATGCCACGCGCCGCCAACGCCTCGCGCAGGCCTGGCTGCAAGTCCGGTAGATCGGCAAAGTGCGCTGGCTCAGCCGGGATCGTCCAATGGGCCGCGATCTGTCCGCCCGCCTTCACCTTCAGCCGGGCGATCGCCTGGTCGAGATCAACCGGCAACTCGCTGGCAAGAGGTTCAAATCGTTTCGCAGTCAGCGAACGGGCCGAGGCAACGGGCATGTCGAAGCTCCATCAAGGAGATCGAACCTTCACCGTGTGTTGTCTCACCACGTGAGACGCGGGAGGAAAACCTACGCCCCCGTGCTGGCGAGCCACCGCTCGAGAATCCGCTTCGCCGCAGCGGCATCGAGCATGGCGGCGTCCTTCTTGCGGGCCATACCCTGCTGGCGCAGGCGCTTGAACTCGGCTTCCGACTCGCGTGAGGAAAATCGCTCGTCCTGATGATGGACCGGCAATTGATAACGGCTGCCCAGTTCAACCCCGAACGCACGGCTGGCACGGGTCATGGGTTGGTCCTCACCGGTTTCGGTAATCGGCAAGCCGACGACCAGCGCTTTCGGCATCCACGATTTGACGAGCTTGTCGATCTCGGTCCAATTCGGGCCTTGCGGGCCGTTGCCGACCACAGCCAGGGGCGTGGCGGTACCCGTGATGGCTTGTCCGACCGCAACACCGATTCGCCGACCGCCGTAGTCAAACGCCAGCGCCACCCCGTCCAGAACCAGCGCCACCCCGTCCAGAACCATCGGGCCGGAACTCAGGCGCGGCCGGCAATGCCGGCGATCTTGCTCAGGTTGATGCCACCCAATCGCGCGGCTTCATGCCAGCGCTGCTCCGCTGGGGTCTCGAACACGACCGTGCCAGCCATTCGTTCGGCAGGCAGTGCCAACCAGGCGTTGTCCCTCAGCTCCTGTTCGAGCTGACCCTTGTCCCATCCGGCATAACCCAACGCGACGACGATCGGGTTCGGCCCACCGCCTTCGCTCAAGTCCTTCAGGATGTCGCGCGACGTGGTAATGGCGATTTCGTCGGACACCCGGAACGTCGACTCGTAGTTGTGCTCGCCCGTATGCACAATGAACCCTCGCTCGGTCTGCACCGGGCCGCCCAGCAGGACTTCAGTGTTGCGCACCAGATCGGTGCCGCCCTGATATTTCATCTGGTCGAGAATGTCGCCGACAGTCAGGCTGGACTTCCGCGACAAGGTGATTCCCATCGCGCCTTCGTCGTTGTGCTGGCAGATCAGCGTCACCGAGCGCGCAAAGTTCGGATCGTCCAGGCTGGGCATGGCAATCAGAAAATGGTTGTTCAGGTAGGTGGCTTCGGTCATGGTGGCATTCTAGCAGGCCGGCAGAATCCGACCTGAAGCCTCGTCGCAGCCGAAATCCGGAGCGATCTGCCATCACGGACATTGCCAGCAACGTCCCAAAACCGTTCCAATACCAGCAGTTTGCCTCCGGAGGCCCCGATGTCCACCGAATTGCCCGCCTTGTCCGCGATCGAAGCCCGCGTGCTGGGCTGCCTGATCGAAAAGCAGGCGGCCACGCCGGAACAGTATCCCTTGACCGTCAACTCACTGGTGCTGGCCTGCAATCAGAAAACCAGCCGCGAACCGGTGATGAACCTCGACCCGGGGACGGTGCTGCATTGCCTGCGTGAACTGGAAGGCCGTGACCTCGTCGCGCGCGCGTTCGGCGGTCGCGTCGAACGGTTCGAGCATCGTTTCGACCGCGTCTACAAAGTCACGCTGCGCCAACAGGCGTTACTTGCATTGCTGCTGCTGCGTGGCCCGCAAACGATCAATGAACTCTTCACCCGCACGGACCGTCTGGCCGACTTCGCCAGTGTCGACGACATCCGCCATACCCTCGACCGTCTCGCCGAACACGAACTCTGTCTCGTGAAGAATATCGGCCGGGGTAGCGGGCAACGCGAGGATCGCTACGCGCATCTGCTCAGCGGCGGCGTCGAAGCGTTCAGCGCACCGAGTGATGATGAACCCTCGCATAGCCCATCCGCTGGATCGTCAGGCGGTTTGCGCGATGAAATCGCTCAACTCAAGACGCGAGTCGAAACGCTCGAAGCCGAGTTGGCCAAGCTCAAGGAAGCTTTGGGTATTGTCTAGCCGTTGTCGAGCACATCGAAGCGCAATGGTTACCGTGCCCAAATTGAAACGGACTACGTTTTCGGTTCTGCCCTCGAGGCTCCAAAAATTATTCGGACTGATCTCCGACACTTTGCTCGACGCATAACTTATCCTTTCGCCAGACCAAAGCCCCCACAGACAGGAGCGAACCCATGGCAAAGATCACCGGAATCGGCGGCGTATTCTTCAAATGCAAAGGCGATCGCGCAGCACTGGCCGCCTGGTATGAAAAGCACCTTGGATTGAAGCTTGAAGACTTTGGCGGTGCCGTACTGCGCTGGCCCGACGATCCTTCCGAGGACAAGGGCATGACCGTCTGGCACCTCGCAAACCACGACAGCAAGTGGTTCAGTCCGAGCGAATCGTCCTTCATGATCAACTATCGAGTCGATCATCTCGATGAAATGCTGGCCGACCTGCGCGCAGCCGGCGTGACCATCGTCAGTGGCCCCGAATCACACGAAAACGGCAAGTTCGCCTGGATCATGGATCCGGATGGAAACAAGGTGGAACTCTGGGAACCGATGCCCTGGGATGAGCGCAACAAGATTGCCTGAATCCTTCGCTCGGATCAGGTTTGCCGACGGCTGTGCCCGACGATCTGGCGCAGTGGGCGAAATTGCCCACTGACCAAAAGCATCGCGACCTTATTCGAAGCCATCCACGAGGAGTTCATCAAGCCGGAAGGCCTGAACGTCATCGACGAACCAATCCAGACCCTCGGTGCTGGCTGGATCGGTTCCGAAAATGAGGGAACCTATTCCCCGATCCGTGATGCCGTGCGCACGATCGGTCGCCAGCGGCACGCCGTTGAGGAAAATGGAGTAGCGCCCGGTGTCCATCTTGAATCGGAATTCGAACGCCAGCAGCGCGCCTGCCGTGTAGGTTCCGATACTGGCGCTGTTGCCCGATTGGTCACTGACGGCGATGGATCCGCTCGACAGCAAGGTCATCGACAGGAAATCACGCCCGGCGGAGCCTTGTTCCCGGACGTATACCAATCTGCGATCCAATTGACCGGCTTTCAGCAGAAAGTTGATCGTCAGCAAGCCGTCCGTCACTTCTGCAGAATCGACAAACTCAAAGCTGATGAATCGGGCGGAGCCACTGGCCAAGGGACGCACCCGCAAGGATGCGGTCGGCAGCACCCCGGACGGTACGACAAACGCCTGCAATCCGGCCGAAATGCTCACCGGCTGACCCAAGCTGGCACCTCCTGTGCCAATCTGGGCATTCGTCGTTTGATCGTTGAAGCGGGCGTCCAGCAGGACGGTGTTGGGTTCGACCCCGGCATTGGCCAGGCATGGCAACCAAAAAATCAGGCCGCAGAAAATCCGTCGGTTCGGGAACATTTTTATTCACTCCTCAGCTTGAAGGGCAACTGGGCCGCAATCGCGGCTCAGGTTCCCGAGGAGTCTGTTCCCGTGCCCGTCAAAAGACGTCGACCTGCCCTGCAGCAACCCTCAGCAATTGTTCAAGCTGCCCGAAACGCGGACCTTGATTCATCAAGGAAACATCAAGCCATTGATTGGTTGGGGCTTTTGCTTACATCCCGGCGCCACCAAAAGGGACGGAACGGTTGATCAGAACGGACTCAGCGGCGAACGCAGCAACCCTCCGAGACCATCCCGTTCGAGCTCTGCCTTCTGCACCGCCCGCTCCGGACTGTCGCTGGGCAGCCGTTCAAAGCGCACCCGCCGGACCAAGAGCCCGAATCCGGCTTTCTCCGCGTCCGACTCAAGTGCCTCCAGACGAGGCATTCGGGTGTCCTCGGCCGCGGTTAATGCCAGCAGCCAATCGAGTTGCAGTTGCTGCGCACGGTTGCCTCGGGTCTGCACAGGGGTTCGCAAGGCATCAGCCCTTGTCCTGGCGACATCGATCCGACCTTGAAGGAGCGAGGCCTCCACCATCGCAATGGCCGCCGCGAGCGCATATTTGGGCTCGCCCAAGCGCTGGAACTCGGCTTCGATTCGTTCGAACCTGAGCAAGTCCACCGGCTCCCCTCGCACCAGTGCGAGTCGCAGGATCCGGAGCTCCAGGTCCACTTCCGCCGCCCGGATTCCGGATTGTTGGCGAAGTTTCCGAGCCTGCGACAACAGATCCCCTGCGCCTGTCAGATCTCCCGCCAGTTCTTCACAGCGCGCCGATGCACTGAGCCAATTGGATTGTGCGAGGGGAGGAACGGACGCCCGGCGCAGCTCGGTGTTCGCCAGCACGGTGCGCGCGCGCGCGACTGCTCC
>JBEIPT010000069.1:0-12030 GCA_040376895.1 Lysobacteraceae bacterium
ACCGCCAGTGGCGGTGGTGGCACGACGCTGACGAACGGCGTGGCGGCCACGAACCTGGGTGCAGCCACCGGTGCGTCGCTGAACTACACGATGGTCGTTCCGGCTGGTGCCAGCAATCTGCGGTTTGCAACCACGGGTGGAACAGGTGACCTCGACATGTACGTGAAGTTCGGCAGCGCGCCGACCGACACCGTCTATGACTGCCGTCCGTACGCTTCCGGCAATGCCGAAACCTGCAACATTGCCACGGCGCAGGCCGGCACGTACTACGTTCGCCTGAAGGCCTACTCGACGTTTGCGGGCGCCAGCCTCACCGGCAGCTACACCACCGGCGGCACGGGTGGCACGCAGACCTACTCGAACGGCACCGACGTGACCATCGGCGACAACACCACGGTCAACAGCCCGATCACAGTGTCCGGTCGTTCCGGCAATGCGCCGAGCAACGCCTCGGTGACGGTCGCGATCGTGCACACCTACCAGGGTGACCTGAAGGTGGACCTCGTTGCTCCGGACGGCACGCTGTACAACATCCACAACCGCACCGGCGGCGGCACCGACAACATCAACAAGACGGTTACGTTGAATCTGTCGACCGAAGCGCTGAACGGTACCTGGAACCTGCGGGTCAACGACAATGCCAGTGGCGACACCGGCTACATCAACTCGTGGTCGGTCACGTTCTGATCGTCTGAGTCTCTGACGAAAGACGGGAGCCCGGCCTTGTGCCGGGCTCTTTTTTTGCCCACCGATATCGTCCATTCATTCACGGCGAATCGGGCAGAATGGACAAATGAGCCAAGCCCCTTTCCGTTTTGAGCATCCCTTCCTCGATCTGCCGGTCGACGCGGTGACGTCGTCGCATACCCGCCAAGTGACCGGAGCCTTGTCGTCGCGGGTCTTGCCGACGCCGGTCGCGGCGCCACGTTTGCTGGCGCAAGCGTTCGAGGTTGCAGCCTTGCTGGGTTTCGAGGACAGCCTCGTGCACTCCGATGAGTTCCTGCAGGCATTTGCCGGCAATCGTCTGTGGCCGCAGATGCAGGCGTTGGCCAGCAATTACGGCGGCCATCAGTTCGGCCATTGGGCAGGACAGTTGGGGGATGGGCGTGCGATTCATCTCGGCGCGCTGGTGGGCTCCGACGGTCGTCACTTTGAACTGCAGTTGAAAGGCGCCGGACCGACTCCGTATTCGCGCGGCTCCGATGGCCGAGCCGTGCTTCGGTCTTCGCTTCGCGAGTTCCTGTGCAGTGAGGCCATGGCACATCTGGGCATTCCGACGACCCGAGCGTTGTGTCTGATTGGCACTGGCGAACCGGTCATCCGCGACATGCTCTACGACGGACATCCGGAAGCGGAGCCTGGTGCGATCGTGTGCCGGGTCGCTTCGTCGTTCCTGCGGTTCGGCCATGTTGAGTTGCCGGCAAGACGAGGTGATGTGGTGTTGTTGCAGCAATTGGTCGACGCCGCGATCACCCGGGAGTTTCCGCATGTCCTGACGCTTCCGGAAGCGGAACGGATTCCGGTCTGGTTCACCGAAGTGGCCGAACGGACGGCCGAGATGGTGGCTCATTGGATGCGCGTGGGCTTCGTGCATGGCGTCATGAATACCGACAACATGTCGATCCTCGGCCTGACCATCGACTACGGACCTTACGGGTGGCTCGAAGAGGTGGATCCAACGTGGACACCCAACACTACGGACGCGATGGGTCGTCGATACTGTTACGGCCGACAACCTGAGATTGCCCACTGGAACCTGTATTGCCTTGCGCAAGCGCTGGCGCAACTGATGGACGATCCAGAGCCATTGCAGGCTGGACTTCGACGCTATGCCGAAGTATTCACTGCCCGGCACCGCGAATTCAGCCTCGGCAAACTGGGGTTGCCATCGGCCGAGAACCGCGATGACTGGTTGTCGGAGCTGTTCGGACTCTTGCGTGCGTCAGCCATCGACTTCACGCGTTTCTTCCGGAGTCTGGGCGAGCTTGATATCGACCGCGCCGGGACCGACGAGGGCTATTGGATCGGTTTCCTGACACCCAACTCGTACGAGCCGGATACCGTGCCGGCAACCTGGTCAGGCTGGCAGCCTTGGCTGCAGCGGTATGCGCTGCTGCGCCGGGCCGAAGACCCTGAAGCGGTGCGGTTCCGACTCGTTCGGCACAACCCGAAGTTCGTGTTCCGCAACTATCTGGCGCAACAGGCAATCGATGCGGCGGCGGCCGGAGACCTGTCTGTTCTCGAACGCCTGCACGATGTCCTGCGCCGACCCTATGACGACCAGCCAGACGCCGAGGTGTTTGCTGGCATGCGGCCAGACTGGGCGCGGCGCAAACCGGGCTGTTCCATGTTGTCCTGCAGTTCCTGATTGCTCACCAAACGTGACTTGCAATCCGCACGCGCTCAGGCGAACGTTGTCATCAGCTGAAAGGAGCGGTCAGGGGTGAGGCAGTTTCTGGATCGGTTGAAGTGGCTGTTGATGGTTGCCCTGCTGTGCGGTTTTCCGACTGCGCACGGGTTCGTACCGCCGCGTCCGGCCAGTGAACGCATCACGCTGCCATTCCAGGAACAAACCATGTCGATGGCGTTTGCGTCGTCCGGGGAGTTGTACGTCGGCACCGGCGTGAACCTGCATCGATTCGACGGAACGCGTTGGCAGGGCCTCGGCCTCGAGTCAGCCGCGCCGATCCGAAGCCTGCATGTGGATCGGAACGGGAGACTCTGGATCGGCGGCTACGACCGCTTCGGATATCTGGAACGTCTGGCGAATGGTGAAGACCGGTTTGTCGATGTCAGTGAACAGTTTCGCGACGCGCATGAGCATGAACGAATCGCCGACATCTGGGAGTTTGCCGAGACTGGCGACGCGATTTATCTGCGGGCGTTGAAGCATCTGTTTGCGGTCGACCATTCAGGGCGTCGGGTCGGCGCATGGACCCATCCCGGTCGTTTGGGTGAGCCGGCCATCGTCGGTGGCGAGCTGTGGGCGCAGTTTCGGGGCGCTGGCGGCGGATTCCAGCGGCTGTTGCCGAATGGCGGCAGCGAGCCCGTACCCGGTACCGAAACGTTCGCCGATCCCTTGATCCTCAACGTCATCGAATTTGCGCCGGATCGACTTCTGATCTTCACCAGCGATGGCAGATTCCGATGGTTCAACCCTTTGACCGGGGCCATCGACGTCATTCCCGATCAGCCGGCGTTCCGGCATATCCATAGAGTGCTGCGGGCAGGGCCTGAGGAACTGGTTGCTGCGGGCGACGATGGTGTGCTGAGGGCCATCGATCTTCGCACTCAAATTGTCACCGAACTGGATATCGGTCACGGCTATCAGCCCAGTGTGCAGATCTTGCCTGACAATCGGATTGCGGTATTGGACGACGCCTCGGTCCATCGCCTGAGCTGGCCGGTGCCATGGCGGATCATCGATGCGCGTAATGGGCTCAAGGGCAACCCGCGTCGCCATGCCCAGATCGGTGATCGCCTGTATGCACTGGGTTCATCGGGAGCCCAATCGGCCGCCTACAAGACCGACGGCATCACGAGCGATTTCCGCGATGAGGATTGGACCGTCGGTGAGGCGTGGGATCTGGTCGGCCAACCCGAAGAGATGTTGCTCGCCGAAACGTTCACCGTATCGCGCATCGCCGGCGGAAAGACCGAAGCGATCACTGCGGACGATCTTTATCCTCGACGGTTCATGCCGATGTTGGCCGACGATGGTTATTGGCTCGGGACAGAACACGGGGTCGCTCGCCTGTTGCGGCGAGACGGCAAGTGGCAACTGGCCGGACGAAGCGACAATGCCGGCGTCGTGGTGCACTCGCTTGCCGAATGCGGGGACACTCTGTTTGCGGGCAGCGAGACATGGGGTGCGTATCGGGTCGAACTCGAGGGCGGCAGTCCGACTGATCTGAAGCCTTTGCAGTCGGCGCTGGGGATTCCCGCCCACAAGGATGCAGAAGTTTTCCGGTTCGAGGGTCGCTGTTACGTTTCCATCCCGGGACAGATTCTGGAATGGGATGGCCAAGCCTTTCATCCGGAACGTTCGCTCGAACTGACGGCCAAGTTGGCATCCGATGAGCTGGTGCGGGTAACGAAGGCGCCGGATGGCGTGTGGTGGGCGCTGGCCAATGGCCAGATCCTCTTTCGCTCGCCAGGGCAGGCTTGGGAAGTGCTTTTTCTGCACGGCCAATCCGGAATCCACTATCAGGACGCCACGATCTTGCCGGATGGCCGCCTGTTGCTCAGTCAGGGCAGTGAACTATGGCAATTGGTCGTGGCGCCGCAGGCCATGCCGAAGCGGGAGCCCACGCCCTTGCGTGCCACTCGTTTGAGGTTGTTGGGCGGTGCTGAAGCCGGCAATCTGCCCTTGGATGGCAGTGCGCGGATCCTTTCCGGAACCGAAGGGATCCAGATCGAATTCACCGACGGCGTGCTGTTTGCCGACGATGTGGCGGAATACGCGTTCAGACTGGACGGGCTTGACGCTCCCTGGTCGCCGTATACCAGTCTGCCGGCTACTCAACTGAGTGCGCTGCCTCCCGGTCAATATCGGCTCGATCTGCGTGTTCGTCGGCGCGGGGTCGAGCGGACCCAGATCAATGCGCTCGAGTTTGTCGTGGCGCCTCGATGGTACGATGGGAATGGCACCCGGATGGCAGTGCTGACGGCAGGCATTGGTCTGCTGTGGGCCTTGATTGCGCTCTGGTACCGCGGGCATGTCCGGCGGCTTACCGAATCGAATCGGCGCCTCGATGAACTGGTGAATGAACGCACCGCCAAATGGCAGCAGGCCAATCTCGAACTCAAGCAACAGGCCGATCGCGACGGCTTGACCGGCGTCGCCAACCGGCGTGTGTTCGACCGCGAACTCGATGAGCGCATGCGATTGGCCTTGCGTGACGGCGCACCGTTTGCGTTGTTGATGATCGATGTCGATCACTTCAAACGCTTCAATGATGAATTCGGCCACCTGCGTGGGGACGAAGTGCTGAAGCAGGTCGCAACGCTGATGTCGGATGCATTGCGCGGCGAAGGGCTGCTGGCGCGTTATGGCGGCGAAGAGTTCGCCGTGTTGTTGTACGACGAATGTGCGTCGGCTCGTGCGACCGGTGAGCGGTTGCGGCTGGCCGTCGAGACTGGCGCCGGTGGCATTACCGCCAGTATCGGCCTCGCCTGTTTCGATCGCCGGCTGCATCAGCGGGCGGACCAGATCATCGACGCTGCCGACAACGCGCTGTACGAGGCCAAGGATCAAGGCCGAAACCGCCTGATCGTTTCTGAGATGCCCTGGGTGCCGTAGGAGCTTCAGGCGCGAAGCGTGGTCCCGCGACGCCTCAATCCCGAAAATCGTCATTCCCGCGAAAGCGGGAAACCACGGGATTGCGGCGGCGAGTGGATTCCCGCTTTCGCGGGAACGACGGTAGGCGAACACCACCTGTGCCGTTGCAGGGAACGGCCATTTCCACAATCAACGATCACCTTTCAGGTCACGCAAACAAAACCCCGCCCTGATGATGGTCGGGGCAGGGTCGGGACACAGCAGCCTTCCTGCATCGCGCTCGCGCGACGCAGGGTGATTCAGTCGCCGATGGCTTCAGCGACAAATCCAGGCGTAGCAAGCGCGGCCTTGTGCGTGTCGACGTTGTAGTAGCGGGTCGGGAACTGTTTGGTCGCGGCACCGCGCTCACGGAACGTCGAGAGATCCAGGTGTTTGCGCGCCATCGTGCAACTCCACCAGCCAGTCGGATAACACGGCTGCGGGAACGGGAGCGTCTTCAGGTGGCCGAAACCGGCATTCTTCATGGCATTGCGCATGGCCTTGATCAGGTCCAGGTGCACCAGCGGCGATTCGCTCTGTTGCACGAGGATGCCGCCCGGACGCAAAGCCCGGAGGCAGGTCTGGTAGAACGCCTCGTTGAACAGGCCTTCGGCCGGTCCGACCGGATCGGTCGAATCGACGATGACGATGTCGATCGACTCTGCCTCGAGATTGCGCATGTACGCAACACCGTCGTCGAACATCAATTGTGCGCGCGGATCGTTGTTCGACTCGCACAATTCCGGGAAATGGATTTCAGCGAGGCGGGTGACCCGCTCGTCGATGTCGCACTGGACGACACTTTCGACTTCGCGGTGCTTCAGCACTTCGCGCAGCGTGCCACAGTCGCCACCACCGATGATGACCACACGCTTCGGGCTGGTATGCGTGAACAGCACCGGGTGGCTCATCATCTCGTGGTACAGGAAGTTGTCGCGAGTCGTCAGCATCACGCAGCCGTCGATCACCATCAACTTGCCCCAGTCGGTGGTGTCGTAGATGGCGATTTTCTGGAACGGCGTCTGCTCTTCATGCAGCTTGCCGGTAATGCGGAACGAGATGGCCGAACCGGATAGCTCATGCGGTTCGGAAAACCAGTTTGCGTCCAAGCTCATGCCTGACTCCAATCGTAAAGGCCGACATTGTAGCGGCTCGACCGGATGTTTCGTCAGGCTCAGGCATCGGGCGATGGCCCTTCACGTTATCTGTACAAACATCGATTCAGCCGTTTGTCAGGCTGGAGGCGCCGTTGGCGACCCTTCGGACTCCGCCTGCATCAAATCCGAGTCCGCGCAGCCATAGAAGAGGTCCAGACCGGATCGGTACGCAGACGTGCGCGTGCGGCTCAGTCCCAGCGCTGTATGGAACCAATAGTCATGACTGACCTCTCGTCCGCCGCGACGGCTGGCGCAGGACCAGTCGAAACGGGTGCTCCGCTGGTAATCCGGTGACAACCAGGCCAGCACCGGCACGTGGGTCTGCTCGTCGGGGGCCATGAACATGGGGGCCCCATGAAGGAACAGCCCGTGTTCGCCCGTGGATTCGCCATGGTCCGACGCAAACAGCATGGCGGTCCGGTAATCCTTTCGGGATTCGAGCCAATCGATGGCGCGCGCCAGCACGTGGTCCGTGTAGCGGATGGTGTTGTCGTAGGTGTTCCGGATTTCATCGGGCGTACAGGCGCTCAGTTCACCGCTGCGGCATTCCGGCTTGAAGGCGGCGAAACTTGGCGGGTACCGCTGGTAATAGGCAGGGCCATGGCTTCCGAGCATATGAAGCACGATGACGGTGTCGACCCCGGCCGGCTTCAGTTCGAGATCCAGGTTTTCAAGCAGGATCTCGTCGTGGCAGCTGTCGCTGTTGCACCAAGGCTGGTCTCGCCGATGCGCAAAATCCTCCTCGACCACACGATCGGCAATGGATTTGCTGCCGGTATTGTTGTCGCGCCAGACCACATGGAAACCGGCGTGCCGGAACACGTCGAGCAGGTTCTCGGTTTGTCGGGCTTTGCCCACTTCGAAATGCTCCTGGCCCATGTTGCTGAACATGCAGGGCAGGGAAGTGGCGGTATTCGTGCCGCAGGAATGCACGTCAAAATACGACAGCAGCGGTCGCTTCTTCAGTTCCGGATTCGTCGGGCGGTCGTAGCCATTGAGCTCGAAGCTCTGCGCACGTGCCGATTCGCCCACCACCAGCATCAGCAGCAAGGGTTTGTTGCTGTCGTCGCGGACGAATCGGGCATCGGCGCCGAGCGAAGTCGGCGGGCCTTTGGGTACAGCCAGTTCGTGCTTGATGTAGCCGCGTGTGGCATGCAGCACTGCAAGCGGATTCGCGTAGTGGCGCAGTTCGCCGTGATTGCGCAGCAGCGACGACAGACTCTGTGTCTGAGCCCCAACGGCGCCAGCGAGGATTGCAAAGGCGATCAGGTTGATCAGGCTGCGTTGGCGGAACTCACGCCAGAATGGTTGGTATTCGACCTTGAGCCAGATCAGCAGCAAAGCCGGCAGGACGCCGAATCCGAACATCCAGAGCACGAGCCGAGGCCCGAGCCATTCGCTCGCTTCTCGGACATCCGATTCGAACACGCTGGCAATGGCGGCCCGATCGATCACCGCACCGAAATGCTGCATGAAGTATGCGACCAGCGCCGACAGCAGAATGATGCCGATGAACGCGGGTTTGAGCAGTTTTGGCCAGGCCAGCAGCGACAGCAGCAGCAGATTGATCGTGAATACCGCTGCCAGCAGCGTGAGGTCGAGCGTGCCGATGCCCGCGCCCGGTGTGGCATCGAGCAGACGCGAAAAAAACGCGCTGTTGAGCGCGACCAGCAGGTATAGGCAGGTCAGCACAATCACGGTGATACTGCTGACAACTGGACGGACTGGCTTCACGCGGTGGCATCATCAATGGGATGCCTCATTGTCGTTCGTTTCAGTTCCGTGACCGTTAGAATCCCGTTCAAATATTGTGATTCACCGGAGTTTTAGCCCAGTGTCCGGGGTTGGTCATCATTCATGACCGCAGCCAACCCGCCTGCATCGCTTCAAAGACGGCTTGCGATCGTGAATTGACAGCGAGCTTGCCGTAAATCTGTTTCACATGGTGACCGACCGTGTGTTTCGAGATGTCGAGCAAGTGAGCGGTTTCGTCGTAGCTGTAGCCACGAGCCAGCGCCAACAGGACGTCGCGCTCGCGTGCAGTCAGCGCAGATAATCCGGCGCCGGGGATGGGTGTTGCCTCTGCTGCGCCATCCTGGCGACGCATATGCTTCAGCAGGTGCATTGCCACGGAAGGTGTCAGCGGTGCGCCGCCATTCGCGACTTCCCGGACCGCCGAACGCATCTCTTCCGGACTGGCATCTTTCAGCAGATATCCGGACGCCCCGCGTTCGATGGCCGCCAGAACGTGCATTTCGTCGCCGAGAACCGAAAAAATGATCACTTTGCAGCCCAGACCCGCATACAAGGAGATCAGCTCCAGGCCACTGCCATCCGGCAATCCAAGATCCAGCAGCAGGACGTCCGGTGGATCGGTCGGCTTCATGCGAGCTGCGGCGAGCGAGTCGGCCTCGAACGTGACCCGCCAGCCCGGTTCCTCTTCCAATGTCTGGCGCACACCCACCCGCAGCAAAGGCTTGTCTTCGACCATGCCGATTCGGAGCGGGCTCTGTGACGCAAGCGGGTTCATGGCAGCAGATAAACAGGTGAGGGGGACGGCCGCAAGGTCCCACGGAAACTCGGGACCGGCATCCCGTTTTCTCGGGATGCTGCATATCCAGGCAGCAGCCGTTGCGAATGCCGGCGCGAGCCGATAAGAAAGCAGATTCACGAGCGAGTGAAAAGCCTGCTGATCCACAGTGTCCTGGATGGCATGCCGGCAAATGAATCATGCAAGTGCTTGATTTGTCGAGAGTGATTCCGAGGGGAAACCGGACTCGCGATGTGAAAGAATGACGGAATGCCATTTCTCCACCGCCTGCCAACGGAAATTCGAACGTGGACGACTTTATTGAAGTGACGAACGGAGCTTTGGCGCGCGAGCACTGCAGCGCGATCATCAAACGCTTCGAGGCCAGTCCGCATATCCAGGCGGGGCAGGTGGGTTCGGGTGTCGACCGGACCATGAAGGACAGCCGCGACATCACGATCAGTCGATTTCCGGAGTGGCAGGACATCGAACAGTTGTTGAACAACGTCATGATGCAAGCCCTGTGTGGTTATCTCCGGAAGTATCCGCAAGTACTGATTGCGCCGCTTGCGGTGGGTACACGTGACCCGGCAAGCGGGCAGACCCGGGTGCTGAAAGCCGAAGACTTCCCGGCCATGACTGATGAGCAGATGGTGCCGTTCGTCCGATACGCGTTTCGACCCGGCGGTATCAATGTGCAGGGTTACAAGGCCGATCAGGGCGGTTATCCCTACTGGCATTGTGAGCACTATCCGCGCGATCGCGAGTGCGAGGCCTTGCACCGCGTGTTGCTGTGGAGCATCTATCTGAACGACGAATTCACCGCAGGCGAAACCGAATTCCTGTTCCAGAAACGGCTGGTGAAGCCGTCAACCGGTGCCATCGTCATCGCACCGGCAGGCTTTACGCACACCCATCGCGGAAACCGGCCGGTCGGCGGCGACAAATACATTGCCACGTCGTGGATCCTGTTCCGGCGCGCCGAGCAGTTGTTCCCTCAGGGTTGACCGGTTTTTGGCCGCCCCGGCCTTGAAAGCGGTTGGACAGACACCATCTTCCGGCCACTTTTCCGGACTTATGGGAGCTCCAACATGTCAACCGCCGCCACACAAACGCGCCGCTTCGAAGCGGAAGTCGAGCAAGTTCTCAAACTTGTTACCCATTCGCTTTATTCGCACAAGGAAATCTTCCTGCGCGAGCTGGTGTCGAATGCCTCCGACGCCTGCGACAAACTGCGCTTCGAGGCGCTTGCCCGGCCCGAGCTGGCGGCGGGTGATAGCGATCTTCGCGTGGAAGTCGAGTTCGACGAAGCCGCGCGCACCATCACGATCCGCGACAACGGCATCGGCATGAACGAAGATGAAGTGGTCGCGAACATCGGCACGATCGCGAGTTCGGGTACACGTCGTTTCCTCGAGTCCCTGTCCGGCGATGCACGCAAGGACACCCAGTTGATCGGCCAGTTCGGCGTCGGCTTCTACTCCGCGTTTGTGGTTGCCGACGAAGTCACACTGGTCACGCGCCGCGCGGATGCGCCGGCAGAAGCGGCCGTGCGCTGGCAGTCCAAGGGCACCGGCGAATATGAACTGTCCACGGTCACCGAGGCTCGTCGCGGCACGTCGGTGACGTTGCATCTGAAGCCCGAGGAAGGTGAATTCCTGCAGCCTTGGCGCGTGCGTTCGCTGATTGGAAAGTACTCCGATCATGTCGCATTCCCGATCCGCATGCAGAAGCAGGCGGACTCGGAGGACGGCGAAACCGAAACCGCACCGTCCACCGAATGGGAAACCGTCAACCACGCTTCGGCGTTGTGGATGCGCCCGAAGGCCGAACTCAAGGACGAGGACTACCAGGGCTTCTACAAGCACACTGCACACGCTTATGACGATGCCCTGGCCTGGACACACAACCGGGTCGAGGGCAGCCAGAGTTACACCTCGCTGATTTTCCTGCCGACCCAGGCGCCATTCGACATGGCGTATTCCGGGCGTGACGAACGCAAGGGCCTGAAGCTTTACATCCGGCGTGTGTTCATCATGGACGCGAGCGAACAGTTGTTGCCGTCCTACCTGCGGTTTGTCCGGGGCATCGTCGATTCCGATGATCTGCCGCTCAACGTGTCGCGCGAGATCCTGCAGGAAAACCGCATGGTTGCCCAGATCCGTTCGGGTCTCGTCAAACGGACGCTGGACCTCCTCGACAAACTCGCCGCCGATGAAGCCGAAAAGTACAAGGGCTTCTGGACGCAGTTTGGTGCGGTGTTGAAGGAAGGTGTCGCCGAAGACCACGGCAACCGCGAGCGCATCGCCAAGCTGTTGCGTTTTGCGTCCACCCGTTCGGAAGGTGAAGCGGCGTCAGTGAGTCTCGACCAGTACATCGAGCGGATGGCCGAAGGTCAGGAAGCGATCTATTTCATCACTGCCGACAGCTACAAGGCCGCCGCGAACAGTCCGCAGCTGGAGCAGCTGAAGGCGCGTGGGATCGAAGTGCTGCTGATGTGCGAGCGCATCGACGAATGGATGATGGGCTATCTGCAGGAATACGCCGGCAAGAAGCTTCGCAACGTCGCGAAGGGTGAGCTGGATCTTGGCAAACCCGCGGAAGGTGAGGCAGAACAGCGCAAGCAGGAAGAGCAGGAGGCCGAACCGCTGTTGAGGGCGATCAAGGCGCATCTGGGCGACCGCGTGCGCGAAGTGAAACTCAGCCGACGCCTGACCGATTCACCGGCCTGTCTGGTGGTCGACGAATACGACATGGCGATGCACATGAAGCGCATGCTGCGTGCAGCCGGTCAGGCCGTGCCCGACTCGGCGCCGGTGCTGGAGGTCAATGCCCGCCATCCACTCGTTCAGCGCGCCGGTAGTGAAGGTGAGGTAGCCGGTGATTTTGCGACACTGCTGCTGGAGCAGGCGCAGATCCTCGAAGGTGCCCAGCTGGATGATCCGGCCGAGTATGTGCGTCGCGTGAATCGCCTGCTGGCAGGTTGATATCCGAGCAGAAGGCTGGGCTTCGCGAAGCCCAGC